>JBDSXU010000186.1:0-13854 GCA_039926005.1 Marmoricola sp. | reverse complement strand
ATCCCGCGATCGGACGGCCCCAGTAGCTCTCCCCGGCGTACGACGCACGCTTGTCGCGGGCCACCTGCTCGCGCCAGGAGACGAGTCGTGGGCACGCCGCGCACACCGAGATGCGGGCCTCCAGCTGGGGCAGGGGTGCACGCGATGCGAGCCGGGCCACACCCGTGGCCGAGCGCGCGACGAGTGGAACCGGGTCGCCGGGCGCGATCGGGTCGCCCGGCCAGCCTGCGCCAGGAGGCACCGGGCTGGGGAACACGGGTGGCACCGAATGCTCAACGATGGCCGAACGGCCGGTCGGCCGGGTCGCCCGGCGTGACGGCTGCCAGCCGGATCTCCCGCATCGTCGCGAGGTCCGCGGCCCGGCGCGAAGCGGCCTTCTGGATCTCGCGGGTGTCGCGCACGGGCAGCTGGAGGGTCTCCTCGGAGGCGATCCCGATCTGCAGCTCACGTCCCCGCTCGAGCTCGGCGTCCAGCTCGGCACCGAAGAGCAGCGCCACGTTGGTGATCCACAGCCACAGCAGCGCGATCACGACACCGGCGATGGAGCCGTAGGTCTTGTTGTAGGAGGAGAAGTTGGCGACGTAGAACGCGAAACCGATGGAGGCGAGCAGCCAGATCAGGATGGCCACGAAGGAGCCGACCGAGATCACCCGGAACCTCACGAAGTCGACGTTGGGAGTGGCGTGGTAGAGCAGCGCGACGACCACCATCACGACCAGCGCGAGGACCGGCCACTTCGCGTAGCCCCAGACCGAGACCAGATCGTCGCCGACGCCGATGACCTTGCCGACGGCCTCGGCCACCGGTCCGGAGACGATCAGGATGACGAGCGAGACTGCGCAGAGGAGCACGGTGACGACGGTGACGATCAGCTGCATCGGCCGAAGGCGCCAGAACGGGCGGCCCTCCTCGACCTCGTAGATCCTGTTCATCGCCCGGCTGAAGGCACCGACGTACCCGGAGGCCGACCACAGTGCGCCGACCACACCGATGATCAGTGTCACCCCTGCACCTTGGCTGGCCGCGAGCTCGTTGAGCGGACCGCTCATCCAATCGATCGCGCCCCTCGAGACCAGCGGGTCGAGAATCTCGAGGATCTTGTCGACCGAGTTCTGGGCCTGGCCGAACAAGCCGACCAGGGACAGCACCGCGAGCAGACCGGGGAAGATCGCCAGCACCGAGTAGTACGTGAGCGCCGCCGCGAGGTCGGTGCCCCCGTCGTCGTTGAACTCGCGCACCGTGCGGCGCGTCACGAAGAACGCGGACCGCCTCGGTCCCTTCGTGTAGACCTCGCGTTTCTCGAAACCGACGTTCTCTGGCATCTCAGGTCTCCCCGTCTGCTGTGGACGCTGCTGACGACGGGACCGCGATCGACCAGGCAATCCCGTCGAGGATGTCGTGCTCGGAGACCAGCATCGAGCTGACCGACGTGCGACGCAGGATGCGGTCGAGGATCAGCCCGCCCGCACCGATCACGTCGGCACGGCCGGGATGCATGAACGGCAACGCCTTGCGCTGCTCGATCAGCATCGAGAGCAGTCGCGTCACCGTTCCCTGCACCGCGTCGGGCCTCAGCACGCTGTGGTGGATGAGCATCGGGTCGTAGGTGTCGAGGTCGAGTACGGCGGCCGCCACCGTGGTCACCGTTCCGGCGACGCCGATCACCGCGCCGGCCTCGGCCGGGTCGACCGAGCAGCCGTCGAGCGCCTGGTCGATGTCGGCGACCGCTGCAGCGATCTCCTTCTTAGACGGTGGATCGCTGGCCAGATGCCGCTCGTTGAGCCGCACCGAGCCGATGTCGAGCGACGCGGCGGCGAGGATCTCGCCATCGGGGTTGCCCAGGATCAGCTCGGTGGACCCGCCACCGATGTCGACGACGAGCAACGGGCCGGGCAGTGGCGGCAGTGAACGCGTCGCTCCCGCGAAGCTCAGCCGCGCCTCCTCGTCGCCGTCGATCACCTCGGGGTCGACCCCGATCCGCTCCTTGATGCCGGAGAGGAACTCCTCGGCGTTCTCTGCGTCCCTCGCCGCCGAGGTCGCGCAGAACCGGATCTTCTTGACGCCGTGTTCGCGCACCTTCTCCAGGTAGTCCTCGACCGCACTGAACACGCGCTGGAGCGCGGCGTCGGCGATCCGACCGGTGCGGTCGACCCCCTGGCCCAGCCGCACCACCCGCATCTCGCGGACCAGCTCCTGGCTGGTGCCGGTGTCGATGTCGATGTCGGCCACCAGCAGGCGGAGCGAGTTGGTGCCACAGTCGATTGCCGCTACGCGAGTCATCGGTGGTCCTCCGGGGGCTTCGTCACGGCCGCTGACGCTCGCTCCTGCACCACCGGGGAGACGCAGGGCCCCTGTTCCCACCAGTCGCCGAGCTCGTCGAGCACTTCGTCACCCAGCGAGTTGACGCCACGACCCTGGGCGAGGGACTGGCCGGCGAGCACGTGCAGGCACTTGACCCGCTCGGGCATGCCACCCGCGGAGACCCCCGCGATCTCCGGCACCGCACCGATCTCGGCGCGAGCGGCCAGGTAGGCCTCGTGGGCGCGTCGATAGGTGGCGGCGAGGTCCTCGTCCCGGCCTAGGCGTTCGGTCATCTCGCGCATGCGCCCTGTGGCTTCCAGGGTCCCGATCAAAGAAGCCGCGCGGGGGCAGGTCAGGTAGAACGTCGTCGGGAACGGGGTGCCGTCGTCGAGACGCGGCTCGGTCACGACGACATCGGGGTTGCCGCAGGGGCACCGATGGCCGATGGCGTGCATCGAGCGCGGCGCTCGACCAAGCTGGGCGCGGATCGCGGCGACGTCCCGCTCCGCGATCACTGGTCGGGGGGCGGCTTGATCACGGGCGCTGGCGTGATCCTCGTCGCCGGTTCCGCCGCCTTCTTCGGGTGGTCGGCGGCCTCGAGGGTCCCGTAGACCTTGTCCCACCACGGGGTGGGAACCCGGCGTGCCACGGAGTCGGGGTTGGTGAGCTTGTCGCTGCGTTCCAGCGGCTTCCCGTCGCGGCCGATCACCTGATAGCTCGTCTCGCCGGGCAACACCCAGCCGAAGCGTTCACGCGCTTGGGTCTCGACGTACGCGTCGTCCTGCCAGCGGCGCTTCTCTCGCTCGAGCGTCTTGATTTCCCTCGTCGAGGTCGCGATCTGCGCGCTCAGCTCGTTCATCTGCGAGCGCTGCTGGAGATAGGCCCGCATCGAGGATGCGTAGGACACGACGAGGACCGCCAGCACCAGGACGAGGATCGCCATTCGGTTGGTGAACCTGGGTCGCGGCGCGGGCTCGGCCGGCGTGGGTGCGCGGTCACTCCCCCGCGCACGGGGCCGGATGTTGCCCGGGTTGCGGCCGGGGCGCGCACCCTTGCGGGGCCCGCTCGGCGTACGACGTGTGGCCATGTGCAGATCAGCCCGGGTCAGCCCTGGTACCTCGGAAAGGCACCTCGTCCGGCATAGCGCGCGGCGTCGTCGAGCTCCTCCTCGATGCGCAGGAGCTGGTTGTACTTCGCTACCCGCTCCGAGCGCGCAGGCGCACCCGTCTTGATCTGACCGCAGTTGGTGGCCACGGCCAGGTCGGCGATCGTGGTGTCCTCGGTCTCACCCGAGCGGTGGCTCATCATGCAGCGGAAGCCGGCACGGTGGGCCATCTCGACCGAGTCGAGGGTCTCGGTCAGGGAGCCGATCTGGTTGACCTTGACGAGCAGGGAGTTGGCCTGGCCCCCGGCGATCCCGCGGGCGAGGCGCTCCACGTTGGTCACGAAGAGGTCGTCTCCGACGATCTGGATCTTCTGGCCGAGCTGGTCGGTCATGGCCTTCCAGCCGTCCCAGTCGTCCTCGTCGAGCGGGTCCTCGATCGAGACGATGGGGTAGGAAGCAACCAGGTCGGCGTAGTAGTCGACCATCTGGGTGGAGGTCCGCTTCTTGCCCTCGAAGGAGTACTTCCCCTTCTCACAGAACTCGCTGGCCGCCACGTCGAGCGCAAGACCGAAGTCGGTGCCGAGCTTGAAGCCGGCCGACTTCACGGCCTCGGCGATCAGGTCGAGCGCAGCCCGGTTGCTGGGCAGCTCGGGGGCGAAACCACCCTCGTCGCCGACACCGGTGGCGAGGCCCTTCTTCTTCAGAACTGCCTTGAGCGCGTGGTAGACCTCCGCGCCCTGCTGGAGCGCCTCACCGAACGACGAGGCGCCGATCGGTGCGATCATGAACTCCTGGACGTCGACGTTGGTGTCGGCGTGTGCGCCACCGTTGAGGATGTTCATCATCGGCACCGGCAGCAGGTGTGCGTTGGGTCCCCCGACGTAGCGGAACAGCGGCAGTCCTGCGCTCACGGATGCGGCCCGGGCCACGGCCAGGGAGACACCGAGGATCGCGTTGGCGCCGAGGTTGGCCTTGTTGGGCGTGCCGTCGAGGTCGAGCATCGCTTGGTCGACCAGCCGCTGGTCGCTCGCGTCGAGACCGATGATCTCCGGCTCGATCTGGTCCTGCACGGCGCTGACGGCCTTCTCGGTGCCCTTGCCGCCGTAGCGAGCGCCGCCGTCGCGGAGCTCCACGGCCTCGAAGGCTCCCGTCGAGGCGCCGGACGGAACGGCCGCGCGGCCGAGGGAGTCGTCGTCGAGGAGGACCTCGACCTCGACCGTGGGGTTGCCACGGGAATCCAGGATCTCCCGGGCGATGACAGTGTCGATGAAAGCCAAGACAATTGCTCCTGGGTAGAGGGAAGCGGCCGTTCCTTGTGCGCAGGCCTGCTGGCCCGTTCACCCTAACCGGGTCAGGCGGCGATCGCGCGGAGCACCCGCCCTGGGTCAGGTGCCGCTCTCGAAGACCAGCAAGCGGCCGGCGACGACCCTGCCGAGGGTGGTGCACCTGCGTGTCTCCAGGTCGCAGCTGATCGTGGCCAGGGGCTTGGCCCCGGCGCGGGCCAGACCGAAGAAGGTCGACCCCGTCGTCCAGCGGACCAGCTCGAAGCCGTCCCCCACCACCCCTGCGAGTGGAACGCGCACCTTGGTCGCCGACACGAAGGCCATCAGGGGCTCGCCGTCGCCACCGACGACCCCGAATTGCCCGGGCCCGAGTCGGGCCTGCGCGGCCGGAGCGGGGGTCGCCGGGTTCAGGTCACTGCGTTCGGGCGCAAGTCTCACTTGCACCGATGTCCCGAGCCGGTCCGCGGTCGTGGCCGGTGTCGCGTTGCCCGGTGACGTCGACGCCCCATCGAGCACGTTGTAGGCATGCACCGAGGAAGGACCTGACCCTGCAGACAGCTCGACCCGCATGGCGCTGTGATCGCGAGTCGTCGTCAACCTGGTCACACCCCGCAGACCCGTGTCCCTGACCCGCACGAGATCGGTGAACCAGACCGCGCCGCGATCGATGAAGAACACCCCGCCCCGGACGACGACGAACGAGTCGACCCTGCGCGGCGAGAGATCGAACCGCCGGGCACCCACATGCAGGGTGTTCTCCTGCGCCCACACCACGCTGGACGTCGAGACCTTGCCGTGGCCCACCGGAACACGGGTCGGTGCGGTGACGGTCGGCGGGGACGGAGAGGCCGTGATCGTGCGCGTCGGCGGCACCATCTCGTCGTCGGCACCGGCGCGGCAGCCGGTCGCGAACACGAGCATGGCGACCACCAGGAGGGTCGTCGGCCGGGTGCGCGGACGACGAATCACGCGCTTACCCGTCGTACGGCATCACGCAGGGCCTGCTCGGGGTCGACCCCGCTCTCCCTGGCTTCGGCCACGAGCGCGAGCAGCCGGTCACCGAGGTCTTCGGGGTCCGTCGCGGTCTGGGGTCTGCCTGCGCGCTCGAGCCGGTCGAGGACCTTGGTCGCGCGGCTGAGCGCCGGCAGCTCGAGGGGGATGCCGTCGAACAGGCCGGTGCGCTGCTTCTCGGCAGCCTTCACCGACTCCCAGGTCTCGTTGATCCGCACGGGGTCGGTCTCCTGCACGTCGCCGAAGACGTGCGGGTTGCGGCGAACCAGCTTCTCCTTCAGCCCTCGGGCCACGTCCTCGATGTCGAAGTCGCCCGCCTGGGCGGCGATCGCGGCGTGCAGGTAGACCTGCAGGAGCACGTCGCCGAGCTCCTCACGAAGGTGGTCGGGGCTGCCTCCGGCCTCGAGCGCCTCGATGGCCTCGACGGCCTCGTAGGTCTCCTCGAGCAGGTGTTTGGCCAGCGTGCGATGGGTCTGCGCGGCCTTCCAGCCGCACTCGGCGCGCAGGCGCGCCATCATCTCGACAAGCTCGATCAGTGCGGACTCGCCTGTCGCCAGTGAGTCCGCCACGGGGTCAGCCGCACTTCTGACTGGCGGGCAGCCCGGCGACGAACTTCGGATCGGGCTTGGCGGAGCGCGCACCCTTGGCGAAGGTGGACCCGGCGCGGGAGACGGAACCATCACCCCCGCCGGGGAAGCCCCCCTTGCTGGGCGCGTAGCGGGGGTCGGTCTCGATCTTGGCACCCTTCATCCAGGTGGTGCGGTCCTGGAGACCGGCGCTGATCAGCTGGTCGAGATTGGTGAAGCTCGGCTCCTGGCCAGTCGACTTGCTGCCCGCCGTGACCAGGATCGCCCGACCCTGTGCCCAGGTCGCGAACACGTCGGTGAGCACGGCTCGGGCCTTGCCGGGCAGGGGCGTGATGCCCGGCTCGAGCTGGTTGTAGAACCCCTTGGCCAGGGTCTTCTCCGGCACGATGTCCTGGTCCTTGGCGTACTGCAGGCTCAGCTCGGTGTCCATCAGCAGACCGAGGGACTGCTGCTTGACCTTGGAGATCGCCATCGCGGTGGAGTTCCCGGACTTCGCAGCCCGGTCCGCCGCCACGCACTGGGCCGCCGCGAGGTCGTTGACGTCGTCGTTGGTGATCCGGGAGCCGTTGACCACGGCTGCCGTGCCGGGGGTGATCTCGCCACATCCGGTGAGCAGGAGGAGTGCGAGGGCTGCCGATGGGGCTGCCCACACACGTGCTCGCTTGCTGGGCTGACCTCTGAACTTCACGATCCGGTCTCCTTGCCTGGCTCGATCACGGCGTCGATCACCTGCCGCGCCCAGTCGAGCAGCTCCTCGTCGCGAGGCGCCTGGGCACCGAAGCCCACCGGCTGGGGACGCGGCACCAGCATCGTAGCGACGGGAGCCTTGTAGAGACTCTTCGGGTACAGCCGGTTCAGGCGTACGACGCGCGACTCGGGCAGCTCGACGGGGTGGAACCGGATGTACTTGCCCTGCGCGGTGACCTCCGAGATTCCCGCGAACCTGGCGCGCGCACGGAAGCTGGCCACCGACAGCAGCCGGGCGACCGGGGCGGGCGGCTCGCCGTAACGGTCGATCAGCTCCTCGCGAAGGAGTTTGACGTCCTCGTCCGAGCGCACCTCGGCCATCCGCTTGTAGATCTCGAGTCGCAGCCGCTCGCTCTGGATGTAGTCGTGCGGCAGGTGGGCGTCGATCGGCAGCTCGATCTTCACCTCGACCGCCTGCTCCATGGCGGGGCCGTCCTGGCGGAACTCGTTCACGGCCTCGCCGACCAGGCGGACGTAGAGGTCGAAGCCGACGTCGGCGATGTGGCCGGACTGCTCGCCGCCGAGCAGGTTGCCGGCGCCGCGGATCTCGAGGTCCTTCATCGCGATCGCCATGCCGCCCCCGAGGTCGGAGTGCTGCGCCAGCGTGGCCAGCCGCTCGTGGGCCGTCTCGGTGAGCGGCTTCTCAGGCGGGTAGAGGAAATAGGCGTAGGCCCGCTCGCGGCTGCGACCGACCCGGCCGCGGAGCTGGTGGAGCTGGGAGAGGCCGAGGGTGTCGGAGCGCTCGATGATCATGGTGTTGGCGTTGGAGACGTCGAGCCCGGACTCCACAATCGTGGTGCAGACGAGGACGTCGAAGCGCTTCTCCCAGAAGTCGAGCATCACGCGTTCGAGCTGGTGCTCGCCCATCTGACCGTGGGCGGTCGCCACGCGGGCTTCGGGTACGAGCTGCTGGATCTTCGCGGCAGCCTTCTCGATGGACTGCACCCGGTTGTGGATGTAGAACACCTGGCCGTCGCGGAGCAGCTCCCGGCGTACGGCAGCGGTCACCTGGCGGTCCTCGTAGGACCCGACGTAGGTGAGCACCGGGTGTCGCTCCTCGGGCGGGGTGGCGATCGTCGACATCTCCCGGATGCCGGTGATCGCCATCTCGAGGGTGCGCGGGATCGGCGTCGCGGACATGGAGAGCACGTCCACGCTGGTGCGCAGCCGCTTCATCTGCTCCTTGTGCTCGACGCCGAAGCGCTGCTCCTCATCGACGATGATCAACCCGAGATCCTTCATTCGGATGTCGGGGTTCAGCAGCCGGTGGGTGCCGATGACGATGTCGACCGTGCCGTCCTTGAGGCCCTCGATGACCTCGCGGGCCTCCTTGTCGGTCTGGAACCGGCTCAGCGGCTTCAGCGTGACCGGAAAGCCACTCATCCGCTCGGCGAAGGTGGCGGCGTGCTGGGTCACGAGCAGTGTCGTGGGCACGAGTACGGCCACCTGCTTGCCTTCCTGCACTGCCTTGAACGCCGCCCGGACAGCGATCTCGGTCTTGCCGTAGCCGACGTCACCGCAGACGAGCCGGTCCATCGGTACGACGCGTCGCATGTCGGCCTTGACCTCCTCCACTGTGCTCAGCTGGTCGGGGGTCTCGTGGAACGCGAAGGCGTCCTCGAGCTCGGTCTGCCAGGGGGTGTCGGGCCCGAACGCGTGGCCCTTGGTGGCCTGCCGGGCGGCGTACAGCTTGATCAGCTCGGCGGCGATCTGGCGCACCGCCTTGCGGGCCCGGCCCTTGCGCTTGGCCCAGTCTGATCCCCCGAGACGGTCGAGGCTGGGGGCCTCGCCACCGACGTAGCGGGTCACCTGGTCGAGCGCGTCGGCCGGGACGAAGAGTCGGTCGGGCGGGTGACCGCCCCCTCCTGATCGACGAAGTGACGCGCCGTACTCCAGGACGAGGTACTCGCGAGTCGCTCCCTGCACCTCCCGCTGCCTCATCTCCACGAACCGCCCCACCCCGTGCTGCTCGTGGACGACGAAGTCGCCGGCCTTGAGCTCGAGCGGGTCGATCTGCTTCTTGCGCCGCGCGGGCATCTTGCGCATGTCGCGCGTGGTGGCCCTCTGCCCGGCGATGTCCTCGCCGGTGAGGATGACCAGCCCGGGATCGTCGAGGGTCAGGCCGTGCGCGAGGCAGCCCTGAACGACGAGCACGAGACCAGCTGTCCCGGTGGTCTCGACCTCATCGACCAGGCGGGCAGGGACGTCGTGCTCGCCGAGGACCTCGACCATCCGCTGCGCCGGGCCGTGGCCCTGATGCATGGTGACGACCCGCTTGCCCGCGGCCAGGTGGGCGCGGATGTCGGTGACCACTTCCTCGATGTCACCGCGGTAGGTCTCGGCCGGCTGGGCGCCGACCTCGCGCGTCTCCTCGTCGGTGTCGAGCCCGAACGGGCTGATCCCCCACCAGGCCTGGCCCTGCTCGAGCACCTGGCTGCGGACGTCACCGATGCTCCTCAAGGACGCGGCGCCCAGGTCGATCGGCGCGGTCCCTCCGGAGGCTGCGGCCGCCCAGCTCGCCCCGAGGAACTCCTCACTGGTGGCCACCAGGTCGTGGGCTCGGGTGCGGACACGCTCGGGGTCGAGCACCAGCACGTGGCTCTGCGGCGGGAGCAGCCCGACGAGCATCTCCATTTCGTCGACCAACGCCGGCGAGAGCGACTCCATCCCCTCGACGGCCATGCCCTGGGCCAGCTTGTCGGTGAGCTCGGCCAGCTGCGGGTACAGCACTCCGAGCTCGGCGGCGCGACGGCGAACCTCGTCGGTGAGCAGCAGCTCCCGGCACGGTGGCGCCCAGAGCCGTGCGACCGGCTCCAGGGTGCGCTGGTCGGCGACGGCGAACGCACGGATCTCGTCGATCTCGTCGCCGAAGAACTCCACCCGGACCGGGTGCTCCTCGGTGGGTGGAAAGACGTCGACGATGCCGCCGCGGACGGCGAACTCACCGCGTTTCTCGACGAGGTCGACGCGGGAGTATGCCGCGCCCGCGAGCCGGCGTACGACATCCTCGAGCTCGACCTCCTGGCCCGGTTGCAGCTCGACCGGTTCCAGGTCGGCCAGGCCCTTGACCTGTGGCTGCAGGACCGAGCGCACGGGGGCGACGATGACCTTGAGCGGGCCGTTGTTCTCCTCGGTGCCGGGGTGCCTGATCCGCCGCAGGACGGCCAGCCTGCGGCCGATGGTGTCGCTGCGGGGGCTCAGCCGCTCGTGCGGCAGGGTCTCCCAGGCCGGGTAGAGCGCGACCGTGGCCGGGTCGAGCAGATCCTGCAGCTCCTCGGTCAGATCCTCGGCCTCACGCACCGTGGCGGCGACGACCAGCACCATGCGGCCCGCGTCGACCAGGCCCTTGACCACGAAGGGGCGCAGCGCGGCAGGCCCGGTCAGATCGAGTGTGGCGACCCCCGATTTCGCGTCGTCCATCGATGCCGCGAGTGCAGGCTCGCGCAGGACGAGATCGGCCAGGGCGGTGATGGACACGGGTGACTCCAAGCTTTGTGGGCACGCATGATGGCCCCCAACCAGTGTGGGCGGGGGGTTGTCACCAGTCTACGAGGTGGCCCCGACAAGGTTTTTGCGACCGTTCTGTCCCTGTCCTGCGCGGCCGGATCGGAGGATGCTGGGGCGATGATGCTGGTCGTCCGCGGGTGTGTGTTCGGCGTTGCGATGGGGTTGGTCCTGGGGGTGCTGGCGCGTGCGCTCATGCGTCTCATCGCGATCGGGATGACGATCGAACCCGAGTTCCACCTCGGCCCCTCGATCGCGATCGTCAGCCTGTTCGTCATTTCCGCTGCCGGGGCCGCTGCCGCTCGGGCTCTCGACCTCGGCGGCTGGCGGGTGGCCCTCCTGCTCGTACTGACCTCAGCGCCGCTCCTCGTGATGGGCAGCGCCTTCGCCAGCGGCGAGATCGGGGACATCCTCGCCCGCGACCTCACGCCACCCTGGACGGTCGAGCTGCTGGCCCTCGCCGGCGTGATCGTCGGGATCGTGCTGGTCACGCCGTACGCCGGCTGGCGCGTCGGGGTCCGTGGTCGTGGTCGTGCGGCCCGCACGGCGCCCGCTCGTGAGTTTTCGCTTCGCGGGGTCAGGACCGGAGGCTGAGCAGCGAGCGATTCCAGGCCTCCTGACGCACCCGGGATGACCGCACGGGCTCAGCCGACGTTGCTCGCGTCGACCTCGGCCTGGCTGCGCAGAATGCAGAACTCGTTGCCCTCCGGGTCGGCCAGGACCACCCAGCCGGTGCCGTCCTCGTTGCGCTGGTCGTCGAGCTGGCGGGCACCGAGGTCGATGAGCCTCGCCAGCTCTTCGTCGCGGGTCCCGGCGCTGGGGCGAAGGTCCAGGTGAATGCGGTTCTTGACCTGCTTGTCCTCGGGCACCTCGATGAAGAGGATCGGGTGGCCGCCGTCAGGGCGCTGGATCCAGCATTCGTCTTGCCCGGGCTCGTTCGGGTCGTGGGGCTCCTCGACGTACTCCAGCACCTCCTGCCACCACCGTGAGAGCTCGAAGGCGTTGCGGGCGTCGATCGTGGTGTGCGAGATGAAGGCCGTCATGGGTCCACTCTCACCTACGCCGGTAGCGCATCCAACCCGTTTTCGCCGCAGGTCCGGTGCCATACTCGCGTGCATGTCTCGGGACGCTGCCGCCGGTCTTGTGGGTGCTGTCTTCGGCCTCGTCTTCGTCCTCGTCAACGCAGGCGACCTCGAAGGCCCCTGGGACCTCCTGGTCCGCGGCGCCGGTATCGCCTGCATCGCCGCGGTCACATTGCTGCTGTTCCGGAGCGATGCACCCGCCCTGCCCACCGTGGCGCCGCAGGCGTGGAAGGTGTATCGGATCGCGGTCGTGGCCGAGGTGGTGGCCCTCTTCGCAGGCGCACAGGTCCTCAACCGCACCGGGCACGCCGGGCTGAGCCTGCCGTGGGTGGTGGTCGTCGTGGGAGTGCACTTCTTCCCGCTCGCCTGGGCCTTCCAGGCGCCGTTCTTCCACGTCCTCGCAGGAACCCTTGTCGCACTCGGCGTGCTGGGAGGCGCGCTCGGACTGGCCGGCGCAGATCGCGCAGTGGTGTCCCTGGTCAGCGGCGTCGGCGCGGGCTTCGCGCTCCTCGCCTTCGCTGCCCGCCCGACCCTGAAAACCCGCCGCTCCGCGCCCACATGACTGGCAGGATCGACTGGCGCGGGTCCGGAAGAGTTGAACCCGGTCAGACCGCCCAGGGACCCTCGGGCGCCTTGACGCGGGCCTCGTCGGCCTCCTGGTCGGTGAGCTTCTCCTGGCTCTGCCGCTCGGCCTCGACCCGTCGCAGGTAATGGTCAACCTCGTCGTCGAGCCGGGCGTCGTCCCAACCCAGCTCCCTGCCCATCAGCTCGGCCGCCGGCCGGGCCGACGCGGTGCCGCGGTCGAAGGACTCGACGGACATGCGCGTACGCCGGGCGAGTACGTCGTCGAGGTGTCGCGCGCCCTCGTGGGTGACTGCGTAGACGACCTCCGCGGCCAGGTAGTCCTGCGACCCTGTTAGCGGCTCGCCGAGCTCGGGTCGCTCGGCGATCAGGCCCAGCACCTCGTCGATCAACCCCCCGAATCGTCCGAGCAGGTGGTCGATGCTGCCGATGCTCAGCCCACTCGACCGGGCAAGCGCCACCCGCTGGTTGGTGCGAGCCTCGAACCCGGAAGCCCCGAGCAGGGGTACGCGGTCGGTGATGCTCTCGCGCACCTCACCGTCGAGGGACTCCGTAGCGGCGTCGACGGCGTCGCGGGCCATCACCCTGTAGGTGGTGAGCTTGCCCCCGGCGATGATCACCAGCCCGGGGACGGGCGCCGCCACCGTGTGCTCGCGGGAGATCTTCGACGTGGGCTCGGTGGCCCCCTTCAGCAGCGGACGCAGGCCGGCGTACACCCCTTGGACGTCGGTGTGGTCCAGCGGCGTGCGCAAGATCTTGTTGACGTGCCCGAGCACGTAGTCGATGTCGGCCCGTGACGCCGCCGGGTGTGCGAGGTCGAGGTCCCACGGGGTGTCGGTCGTGCCGATGATCCAGTGCCGTCCCCACGGGATCACGAACAGCACGGAATGCTCGGTCTTGGTGATGAAGCCGGCCTCGCTGCGGATGCGGTCTCGGGGTACGACGAGGTGGATTCCCTTGCTGGCCTCGACGTTGAGTGCTCCGCGGCCGCCGATCATCTCCTGGATCTCGTTGGTCCACACGCCCCCTGCGTTGACGACGACCTTCGCGCGCACCTCGAACTCGCGGTCGTTCTCGAGGTCCTCGACGCGTACGCCGACCACGCGGCCGGACTCGCGGAGGAAGGCGATCACCTTCGTGCGCGACGCGACGTGAGCGCCGTACGCCGCGGCGGTGCGGGCGATGTTCATCACCAGCCGCGCGTCGTCGACCTGGCAGTCGTAGTAGCGGATCGCCCCGGTCAGCTCCTCGGTGCGCAGGTCGGGTTCCATGCGCGCGAGCTGCTTGCGGAAGAGGTGCTTGTGCTTGGGCACCCCCATCTCGTACTTGCCGGCCATCGCCATGGCGTCGTAGAGGATCAGACCGGCACCGACATAGGGGCGCTCCCAGGTGTGGTGCAGCGGATAGAGGAACGGCACCGGGCGCACCAGGTGCGGCGCGATCCTCGTGAGCAGCAGGCCGCGCTCCTCCAGCGCTTCCTTGACCAACGCGAAGTCGAACATCTCCAGGTAGCGCAGGCCACCGTGCACCAGCTTGGAGGACCGACTGCTCGTCCCGCTCGCGAAGTCGCGTTGCTCCACCAGGGCGGTGGAAAGTCCACGGGAGACGGCATCGAGGGCTGTGCCGGCACCGACGACGCCGGCTCCGACAAC
>JBDSXU010000185.1:0-3093 GCA_039926005.1 Marmoricola sp. | reverse complement strand
GAGGTGGCGGGGTTTGAGGGCGATGAGCTCTCCCCAGCGGACACCGGTGTTGATCGCGGTCTCGACCATCAAGCGAGGGGCGGCGAAGGTCTACGGAGGGGTGAACCGGGCGACCTCTTTGCCATTGACCCAGAGGTCGTGACTCTTGGATCCTCGCGCAGCACCACCGTGAATCTTGTGCCCGGTGGTCTGGGTCAGGGGGTGATGACGACCTGGCCGCGGACCTTGCCTGCCTCGAGTTGGCGGACCGCGGCGGGGACCTCGGCGAGGGGGTACGTCCGTTCGATGCACGGTTTCAGTTCTCCCGTGGCGGCGAGCTTCGCGAGACGATCGAGCCCGGAGTAGTGCTCCTTGTTCAGGATCGACGTCATCCGTTGCGAGACGATCGGTGACATGGCTGCGGCCTTCAGTTGGCGACCCAGGCCTGGGCTCCACTTGCTGCCGCTCTCGCCGCCGACGATGATGAGCGTCCCTTTCGGCTGAAGGGTCCTGCGCAGGCGCGACACCGGTGTCATGCCGCCGGTGTCGACGACCGCGTCGTACTTGTGCGCGCCGTCGGCGAATTCCTCTCGGGTGTAGTCGATGACGTGTTGGGCACCAAGGGCGGTGACTAGGTCAGCTTTGGAGCCGCTGGCGACGCCGGTGACAGTCGCGCCCATCGCGACGCCGATCTGCACGGCGTAGGTCCCGACACCCCCCGACGCACCCACGATGAGCACGTTCGACCCATTCGTGACGCCGGCCGCATCCAACGCACGCAGGGCGGTCAGCCCGGAGATGGGCATGGCAGCTGCTTGTTCGAAGGTGAGATTCGTCGGTTTGGGGCTGAGCTTGTCCTCGCGGGCAACGGCGTACTCGGCGAATGAGCCCTTGGCGATGCCGAAGACTTCATCACCGACTGTGAACCGGGTGACCCCGTCGCCGGTGGCGGTGACGGTTCCGGCGACGTCCTGGCCCGGGACCGGGTTCTTCGGTTTGAGCAACCCGAAGCCCACGAGACGCATGAGATAGGGCTCTCCGGTCATGACATGGAGCACGCCACGCGCGATTCCTGCTGCCTGCACTCTGACGAGCACTTCGTGATCGCCCGGCGTCGGCGCTTCGACGTCGCGGAGTCGCAGCACATCGGTCGATCCATACCTGTCTTGGGTGATCGCCTTCATGGGCGTCCTCCTTGGCGTCGTGTTCATGTCACTATCCCTCTTCTCGGGTCTCACGGGTTGGTACGTTTGGGGGTCAGGAGTCGAGTGCGGCCCTCGTGGAGTTGCTGCATGCATCCGTAGATCACGTCCGCAACGGCGCTCGCGATGCCGAAGGTGTGTCGCGCCGTGGCATGGGCCCCATCCAGTCTCCGAGCGTGACGTTGAGGAGGATGAGAATCGGGAAGACGCAGATCCTGATGATCCAGCCCCAAGCGATGCTTGGTGTGCGGCCCGGGGGCCTTGCGGGAGATGGGAGTGGACATTGGTGGTACTCCTTACTTTGTCTGCTGTGGGTTGGGTAGGGAGTGCTGGGCTGGGGTCCGTCGACTCTGGTCGAGCACTCGACCGACGCGGACGGCGCTCTGTGGGGCGTCAGTCGCGCGCTCGAGTGATCGTGAACCCGAGAACTGCGGTGGCGAGTGCGACCACCGCGGCAGCGGTGAAGGCGGCCGTGAACCCGGCTCCGGTGAGTGTGGTGTCGCCCGTTGCGCCAGCGGAGATGCCGATCGCGGTGAACGTCGCCGTGCCGAGTGCAGCCCCGATCTGGGTGGCGGAGCCGGCCAGACCGGACGCCAGGCCGGCATGTGTCTGCGGTACGGCGGCGGCGATGACCATGGTGGTGGGCATGAAGCTGAGCGCGACGCCAACGGCGACCAGCAGCAGCCCCGGCAGAATCGCGACCGAGTAGCCGTCGTGCGCCGGCGCGTGTCCCAGCCACAGGTGACCCGCGGCGAGGATGACCAGGCCGATCACCAGGGTGCGCCGCGGCCCGTGGGCGCGAAGCAGCCGCGGCAGGAACGCGAGCGAGAAGACGAACCCGGTGACCGAGGTGGGGACCATCGCCAGCCCAGCCTGCTTCGGTGCCATGACGAGAGCCTGCTGCAGGTCCAGGGCTATGAGCACGAATGCGGATGCTCGGGCGGCACCGCCGAATACAGCCAAGGCCACGCCCGTGCTGAGCACCCGGGACCGGAAGAGCTCAAGCGGCACCAGTGGGTCTGCGGCGCGGCGCTCGACGACTACGAAGACCGCGACGAGCAGGGCAGAGCCGGTGAGGCCGGCGATGACAGAGGGTGAGCTCCAGCCACCCTCGGAGACGCCGAGAGCACCGTGTACCAGGGCGATGGCCGCCCCGGTGATGGTCGCGGCGCCAAGCCAGTCGAACCGGCGCCGGGCGCCGCGTGCACCCTCCGGAAGCACCTGTCGAGCGAAGGCGACGGCGGTGACTGAAACCGGCACGGTGACCAGGAACACCGAGGACCAGCCGAAGGTTCCGGCGAGGAGGCCGCCGGCGAGGACGCCGGTTGCTCCGCCGAGTCCGGAGGCGGCGCCCCAAAGGCTCATGGCTCGAGCGCGTTCGGGGCCGGGGAAGGTGAGCAGCAGCAGCGACATCGCGGCGGGGCTCAGCGCGGCCGCACCGGCGCCTTGGATGATGCGACCGACCATGAGCATCGCCGGATGGGCGGCGACCGCGGCGAGCAGCGTTCCGGCGGTGAACAGCGCCGAACCGATGACGAACATGCGACGACGTCCGAACAGGTCCGCGGCGCGTCCGGACACAAGCAGCAGGCTGCCGAACGCGAGGACGTAGGCGTTGATCACCCATGCGACTCCGGTGGGACCGAGCCTGAGATCGCTCTGGATTGAGGGGAGCGCGACGTTGACGATGGAAGTGTCGAGCATGACGACGAACTGGGCGGAGACCAGCAGGCCGAGAGCCGCGTATCGGCCTGGACTCGCGAGCGGATGAGCCGGCGCGGACGGGGTCGCGGCGGCCGTCGGTGCTGCGTGGGCGTTGAGCGTGGTTGGGGACTCGGTGGTGGTGGTCATCGTGGCCTGCCTGACGAAGTTGGGGCGGGTCGGGGTCTGGTTGGGCTTCAGCGCCAAGTGA
>JBDSXU010000184.1:0-5183 GCA_039926005.1 Marmoricola sp. | reverse complement strand
GGGCCGACTTCGAGGTCGGCGTCATCGTCGCGATGGGCTTCCCCGGCTACTTCCTCGTGGTCGCCGACTTCATCAACTGGGCGAAGGACAACGGGATCCGCGTGGGACCAGGCCGCGGTTCGGGCGCAGGCTCGATGTGCGCCTATGCGATGCGGATCACCGACCTCGACCCGATCCGCCACGGTCTCATCTTCGAGCGCTTTCTCAACCCCGACCGCGTCTCGATGCCCGACTTCGACATCGACTTCGACGAGCGTCGCCGTGGCGAGGTCATCCGCTACGTCTCCGAGAAATACGGCGACGACCGCGTCTCGATGATCGTCACCTACGGCACCATCAAGGCCAAGCAGGCGGTGAAGGACTCCTCGCGCATCCTGGGCTACCCGTTCGCGATGGGTGATCGGATCACCAAGGCGATGCCCGCCGCGGTGATGGGCAAGGACGTCCCGCTCAAGCAGATCTTCGACCCGGAGCACAAGCGCTTCGGCGAGGGCGGCGAGTTCCGCACGCTCTACGACGGGGACGGCGACGTCCGCACCGTGGTGGACACCGCCATCGGCATCGAGGGCCTCAAGCGCCAGTGGGGCGTCCATGCCGCCGGCGTGATCATGTCCAGCGAGCCCCTGATCGACGTGATCCCGGTGATGCGCCGCCCGGCCGACGGTGCGGTGATCACGCAGTTCGACTACCCGACCTGCGAGAAGCTCGGCCTGATCAAGATGGACTTCCTGGGGCTTCGCAACCTGACCGTCCTCGACGACGCGCTGATCAACATCGAGTCGAACCGCGGTGAGAAGATCGTGCTCGAGGAGCTCGAGCTGACCGACGAGGCGACCTACAAGCTGCTGCAGAAGGGTGACACCCTCGGGGTCTTCCAGCTCGACGGTGGCCCGATGCGAGCGCTGCTGCGCAGCATGCAGCCCGACACGTTCGAGGACATCTCGGCGGTCGGCGCGCTCTATCGACCCGGTCCGATGGGTGCCGACTCGCACAACAGATACGCCCGCCGCAAAACGGGACGCGAGGCCGTCGAGCCGCTGCACCCGGAGCTCGCCGAGGCGCTCGAGGAGGTGCTGGGCGAGACCTACGGCCTGATCGTCTACCAGGAGCAGGTGATGGCGATCGCGCAGCAGCTCGCGGGCTACACCCTCGGCCAGGCCGACCTGCTGCGACGTGCGATGGGCAAGAAGAAGAAGGAAGAGCTGGACAAGCAGTTCGAGACCTTCTCCGGCGGCATGACCGAGCGCGGGTTCTCCTTCGGTGCGATCAAGGCCTTGTGGGACACGCTGCTGCCCTTCTCCGACTATGCGTTCAACAAGGCCCACTCGGCCGCCTACGGCCTGGTGTCCTACTGGACCGCCTTTCTCAAGGCCAACTTCCCGGCCGAGTACATGGCTGCGCTCCTCACCTCGGTGAAGGACGACAAGGACAAGATGGCCATCTACCTCAACGAGTGTCGCCACATGAAGATCCAGGTGCTGCCGCCCGACGTCAACGAGTCGTCGGCCAACTTCACTCCGGTCGGCACCGACATCCGCTTCGGGCTGACCGCGATCCGCAACGTCGGCTGGAACGTCGTGGAGCAGATCATCTCCACCCGCCGCGAGAAGGGCCGCTTCGCCGACTTCGCCGACTTCATGGACAAGGTCCCGGCCCAGGTGTGCAACAAGCGCCTGATCGAGTCCCTCGTCAAGGCGGGCGCCTACGACGAGATGAAGCACGGCCGCAGGGCGCTCCTCGCGGTGCACGAGCAGGCTGTCGACCAGTACGTCGACATCAAGCGCAACGAGGCCATCGGCCAGGACTCGCTCTTCGGCGGGATGGACCCGGACGACGGTGGCTTCGGCGTCAGCGTGACCGTGCCCGACATCGAGGAGTGGGACAAGCAGACCCTGCTGGGCCACGAGCGCGAGATGCTCGGCCTCTACGTCTCCGACCACCCGCTGACCGGGCTCGAGCACGTCCTGGCAAACGCCGCCGACTGCACCATCGGGCAGCTGCTGACCGACGAGGACCGTCCCGACGGCTCGTTCGCGACCATCTGCGGCCTGATCACCTCGGTGACCCGCAAGATCACCAAGACCGGCAACGCTTGGGCGATCGTCACTGTCGAGGACCTCGAGGGTGCGATCGACGTCCTGCTCTTCCCCAGCGACTACCAGCTCGCGGTCAACCTCCTCGTCGAGGACACCGTCGTCGCCGTCCAGGGTCGCCTGGACAAGAGCAAGGACCAGCCCGAGCTGCGCGGCAAGGCGATCACGACGCCGGTGATGGACGACCGCGGCAGCGGGCCGGTGCTGATCACGCTGCCTTCGACCCGCTGCACCCCACCGGTGGTCGAGCAGCTCAAGGAGGTGCTGCGCACGCACGCGGGCACCACCGAGGTGCGGCTGCGTCTGGTCTCCCGCGGCGCCACCCGCGTCCTCCGGCTCGACGACCGGCACCGGGTGACGGCCTCCCCGGCGCTCTACGGCGATCTCAAGCACCTGCTCGGACCTGGATGTCTTGGATGAGCACCCCGGTGCACACTGCCGCCGCACCCGACGGGTCGTCGCGGCGGGACGGACGCCCGGCGCTGGTGGCCGGTGCCCTCGACGCTCTCGTTGTGGCGGGGTGGTTCGCCGTGGCCGGGCTGATCGGGGCGTTCGTGTGGTGGAAGGTCACCACGTTGCCCAAGTTGCAGAAGTCGGGCAATGCCGCGACGCACTCCCCGGAGGAGCTGGTCAAGCAGGTCGGCATCGACGGGTGGTTCTTCGTCATCGCGGCGGTCGGTGGGCTCCTCAGCGGCGTCCTGCTGCTGGCCTGGCGTCGCCGGGACCCGCTGCTGATGGTGGTCCTGGTCGTGCTCGGCGGTGGGCTGGCCTCGTGGCTGATGGTTCACGTGGGCCTCTCGCTGGGTCCGGGCAAGGAGCAGACCGCGCTGCGCGGGCTGCCGGACGGTGGCGAGGTTCCGATGCGGCTGAAGCTGTATGCACCTGGGATCACCTGGCTCTGGTCGATCACAGCGGCGCTGGGGTCCCTGGTCTACGTCTGGGTTCTGGCAAAGCCTCATGAGGACCGGACCTGATTCGGTACCCTGCCCTGATTCAGTTTCGCATCATCCGGGGGAATACATGTCTGACTACACTGCCGAGCTGCCCGAGTCGCAGCCACCGCCTGCGGGCCGCAACAAACGAGGGCTGATCGCCGTCGTGGCGTCGGTCGTGGCGGTGGTGCTCATCGCCGGCGGTGGCGTAGCTGCCTGGAAGTTCTTCCTCGGTGGCGGCCCTCGCCCGGCCGAGGTCCTTCCCGGCTCCACCTTCGCGCTGGTCACGGTCGACCTGAACCCTTCGGGCGGCCAGAAGGTCGAGGCCATCAAGACACTGCGCAAGTTCCCCAGCTGGAAGAAGCGCACCGGGGTCACCCCCGACTCGGACGTGCTGAAGGCGATCTTCGACGAGGCCTTCAAGAAAGGCCCGTGCAAGGCGCTCGACTACGAGCGAGACGTGAAGCCCTGGATCGGCAACCGCGCCGGCTTCGGCGGCGTACTCCTCGGTGAGTCGCCCGCACCCGTGTTCGCACTGCAGATCACCGACCCCGACAAGGCCAGGACCGGGTTCGCCAAGCTGGTGAAGTGCGCGGACGCAGGAGACGACGAGTTCGGCTTCACCACCACCGACGACTACGTCATCGCCAGTGACAGCACCTCCCACGCCAAGGCCATCGCCGCAGCGGGCAAGAAGTCGACGCTGGCGGAGAACGCCGACTTCCAGAAGTGGACGGACGAGGTCGGTGGCCCGGGGATCATGAACGCCTACATGGGCCCCAAGTCCATCCAGATCCTCTCCGAGAGCACGGGCTCGGGCCTCGATGAAATCACCGGGGGAGACCCTGCCGCCCAGGACCAGCTCGCCGACGCCTTCAAGAAGTTCAAGGGGGGCGCAGCAGGGCTGAAGTTCGCAGACGGCGGCATGGAGCTCGCCGTCGCCGGAGGCGCAGCTGCCGACGCGAAGACCGCGACTGTGGGCAAGCACGTCGGTGACCTGCCCAAGGACACCGCAGCGGTGCTGGCACTCGCCGTACCACCAAAGTTCCTCGACAAGCTGCGGTCGAGCAGCTCCAAGGACCTCCTCTCGATGGGTGATTTCCTCACCGCGGGCACCGGCCTCAAGCTGCCCGACGACCTGATCACCGTCCTCGGGAGCTCGCTCAGCATCTCCGTGGGCGGGGACGCGCCGGCCAACCTGAAGGACATCTCCAATCCTGCCGACCTGCCGATCGGCCTGCTGATCCACGGCGACGAGACCAAGATCAAGGCGGTCGTCGCGAAGGTCGAGGCCAACACGGGTGCCAACCCCTCCGACATCCCGGCGACCCTCGCCTCCAAGGACGGCAAGGTGGCGCTCTCCACCACGTCCGGCTATGCCGACGACCTCCTGGGCAACGGCTCGCTCGCGGACTCGAAGACCTTCAAGGACGTGGTGTCCCACGCGGACGAGGCGCAGTCTGTCTTCTACATGTCCCTCGACAACGAGTGGATGGACCGGCTCCGCGACCAGGCCGTCGAGGAGAATGACAAGGACTTCAAGGAGGTCGTGGACAACCTCGCCGTCCTGCGGGCGGTCGGTGCCGGCACGTGGAGTGACGGGGACACCAGGCACGGCCTGCTCCGGATCGCGCTGAAGTAGCACTGCGGGGTCGGGGTGCCGGATCGGTGGGCGGCGTACTGCCTCACCGCGTGCTCGCCGCCCTGCGAGCGATCAATTCGGGGACCACCGGGTTCGAGCGACCTCCGTGGCGGGAAGGGACGGCAGTGCGCGCATCGCCCGCATCTCCTCGTGCAGCGTGCGACGGATCATCCCCAGGCGCAGCTGCGCGGTGTCGGCCTCGAGCAGGGCCTGGCGTTGGGGGAGGGTCAGCAGGCAGGTGCTGGCCAGCGCGTAGGAGAGGTACGCCGGGTCGCTGGGCATTGCCCCGGCGAGCACGGGTCCGCCGCGCAGGTCCGAGAGCTGCGTGCGGTAGGTCTCGAACACCGAGAGCGCAGCCTCCGCTTCGGCCACCGCGTCCGGCTCGTCGGTGTCGGGGATGAGCTCGACCTCACCCCGCAAGAAGATGCCTGAGCTGTCGGACTCGATCACGCTCAGCCGCTGCCTGCCGATCACCTCGATGTCGAACCGGCCGTCGTCGTAGGCATCGACCTCGGT
>JBDSXU010000183.1:0-4099 GCA_039926005.1 Marmoricola sp. | reverse complement strand
CCCCGGTCGTCGACACCTGGTGGCAGACCGAGACCGGGACCATCATGATCAGCCCGCTGCCCGGCGTCACAGCCGGCAAGCCAGGCTCGGCGATGAAGTCGATCCCCGGCATCGTGGTCGACGTCGTCACCGAGGAGGGCGAGTCGGTGCCCAACGGCTCCGGCGGTTTCCTGGTCGTCAAGGAGCCCTGGCCCTCGATGGTGCGCACCCTGTTGGGGTGACGACGACCGGTTCAAGGACACGTACTGGTCCCGCTTCGAGACGCACGGCTACTACTTCGCCGGCGACGGAGCCAAGAAGGACGATGACGGCGACATCTGGCTCCTCGGGAGGGTCGACGACGTCATGAACGTCTCGGGCCACCGCCTGTCCACGACCGAGATCGAGTCGGCCCTGGTCTCGCACCCCAAGGTGGCCGAGGCCGCCGTGGTCGGGGCTGCCGACGAGACCACGGGCCAGGCGGTCTGTGCGTTCGTGATCCTCAAGGAGTCAGCGCTCAAGGAGGGCGAGGAGGCCCCGGACTCGCTGATCCAGGAGCTGCGCCAGCACGTGCAGAAGGAGATCGGCGCCATCGCGAAGCCGCGTCAGATCCTGGTCGTCCCGGAACTGCCCAAGACGCGATCGGGCAAGATCATCCGGCGCCTGCTCAAGGACATCGCCGAGCACCGCGAGGTCGGTGACGTCTCGACCCTCGCCGACTCCACCGTGATGGACCTGATCAGCAAGGGCATCGACGACAAGGGCAGCAAGGACGACGCCTGACCGCGCTCGAGCAACGCAGGAACGTCATCCGGGTTGGTTGCCATGGCGGCCAACCCGAATGACGTCCGAGATCATGCGGCGGCCTGCTCGGTGGCCACGAGGGCGTGCAACAGGTTCGTGATCGCGCGCTCGACGTGCTGGTCTGCGATGCGGCCGTCCACGACAGCCGAGTGCACCGATGCGACGCCGATGCTCTGCTCGAGCGGCTCTGCACCGGCGACGCGCAGGATGCGTACGGCGTCCTCGCGTGCCCACTCGGCTCCACGCGGAGACGGGCTCACCGAGAGAACGGCCACCGGCTTGCCGGTGATGGCAGCTACACCCCGTGGGCGGGAGGCCCAGTCGACGGCGTTCTTCAGCACACCCGGGATCGACCCGTTGTACTCCGGAGTCGCCACCACGAGTGCGTCGGCTGCCGCGACAGCCGCCCGGAAGGCCACGACTGCGGCCGGCGGCTCGTCGTTGTCGAGGTCCTGGTCGTAGTGCGGCAGACCGACGAGGTCGGCGTACACCTCTGAAGTCGTGCCCACGGGGAGCAGGGCTGCGGCGGCGTCTGTCAGCTGCGCGGTCCACGAGTCAGCCCTCAGGCTGCCCACCAGTATCAAGATGTTCATCGGGGTCCTCACCGTCGCTTGAAAAGGGTAGTAAAACCTTCAACCAAAGACCCGGGCCGGACATTCCCGAGGCTAGTCGTTGTCCCAGTCGCGCCGCGGACCCGTGACCTCGTCACGATCTGCGTCGGACGTCAGCTTGGACTTGACCAGGCTCAGCACCGTGGTCACGACGAGGATGCCGATGATGACCGTCAGCGACAGCCAGATCGGGATGTCCGGTGCCCAGGAGATGTGCTCGCCACCGTTGATGAAGGGGAGCTCGTTCTCGTGCATCGCGTGCAGGATCAGCTTGACCCCGATGAACCCGAGCAGCACCGCGAGGCCGTAGGACAGGTAGATCAGGCGCTCGAGCAGGCCGCCGATCAGGAAGTAGAGCTGGCGCAGGCCCATCAACGCGAAGATGTTCGCGGTCAGCACCAGGTAGGGCTCCTTGGTGAGGCCGTAGATGGCCGGGATCGAGTCCAGCGCGAACAGCAGGTCAGTGGTACCCAGCGCCACGATCACGATGAACATGGGGGTGATCACCCGGTTGCCGTTCTCGAGGGCGAACAGCTTGGTGCCGTTCCACTCCGAGGTCGCGGGGAACTTGCGCTCCACGAACTTGATCAGGCGGTTCTCCTCGAACTCGTCGTCCTCGTCCTCGTCCTCGGCGCCCTCCTTGGCGAGCTTGACCGCGGTGTAGATCAGGAACAGGCCGAAGATGTAGAAGACCCAGCTGAAGTTGTTGATCGCGGCCGCACCGACCGCGATGAAGATGCCGCGCATGATCAGCGCCAGCACGATCCCGACCAGAAGGGCGCTCTGCTGCAGCTGCTTCGGTACGGCGAACTTGTTCATGATGATCAAGAAGATGAACAGGTTGTCGACCGAAAGGGAGTACTCCGTGAGCCAGCCGGCGAAGAACTCGGTGCCGTACTGGTGACCGGCGAAGACCCACACTCCGATGCCGAAGGCGACCGCCATCCCGATGAAGACGGTCAGCGCGATGCTGACCTCCTTGCGCGAGGGCTCGTGCGGGCGACGCCCGATGATCACGATGTCGAAGAGCAGAACGGCAGAAGTGATGCCGACCGTCAGCCACCACACAAGGGGGGATACATCCATTTTCATTACCTCCGGACTCGGGGCGTCGCGCGCACGCAGAGCGCCCTGCTGATGTTGCATGTCCGGAGGTCTCTTCCGCCGCCCGTGGGTGGCCGACGACCCCGGGCCGGGGCCTGTTCATCAGTAGGCCCGACCGTGATGACGAGATCGCCGCGAAGGAATACTCCCCTCCAACTGGGACCGATTCTCTCAGAAACGAACGGTCTCGCGAAATCGGGTCATGCCGGCTGGGACTAGGTCTCGCGAGCCGGTTCCTCGAAGACCGCTCGCAACTGCGGGGCGAAGCCCGAGTCGCCGAGGACCAGCGCCTCGTCATCCTGCTGCAGCACCGTATCGGCACTGACCGCGACGAGTTGGCCACTGCGTACGACGAAGCTGACCCACGCACCTTCGGGCAGCGCGGCCAGGTCGGCGATCCTCTGCCCCTCCGCCGCGGAGCCGCGGGCGACGGTGAGCCGGTGCACGCCGTTCGGTTCGTCGCGCAGCCGAACCCCCAAGCTCCAGGGCTCAGGCTCCACCACCCTCATCGGCACCCCCAGCAGCCGGGCGACCGTCGGTACGAAACTGCCCTGGACGACCACGGAGAACACGACGACGACCACGACGATGCCGTAGAGCCGGTTCGCGTCGGGGATGGCCTCTCCGAGGATGAAGCTGCCCAGGAGGATGGGTACGGCCCCCTTCAGCCCGGCGAACATCAAGAAGGTCTTCTCGTTCCTCCGCAGCCCGGACCCGGCAAGGAGAGGGCCGAGGACGAGCGGGCGGACGACGACCGCAAGCACGACGCCCACGGCGAGACCGGGCACCCACACGTCGGGACGCACCAGGTCACGCAGGTCGACGGTGAGTCCGAGCACGACGAAGGCGACGATCTCGGCGAGACTGGAGAGTCCTGAGTGGAAGTGCTCGATCTCGCGCTTGTACGGCGCGCGCGCGTCGCCGATGAGGATGCCGGCCACGAACACCGCCAAGAACCCGGACCCGTGCGCAAGGGTGGCCACCCCGAACAACAACAGAGCACACGCCAGCGTGCGCAGCGGGTAGAGGCCCTCGCCCGGCAACGGGATATGTCGCATGAACCACAGGAGCGCTTTGCCACCGAGCACACCGACCGTTGCACCGACGGCCATCTGCAGCACGAACTCCCCCGCGATGTGCGTAAAGGCACTCCCCGAGAGACTCCCGGCCGAGAGCAGGCTGGCCATCAGGGCGATGCCGACCGGGTCGTTCGCACCCGACTCACCCTCGAGGATGGTGCCGCTGCGTCCGGACACCTCCTGCTGGCCGAGCACCGAGAACACCACGGCCGGGTCGGTTGGTGCGACCGCGGTCGCGACCAGGAGCGAGGGGTACCAGTCCAGGCCCACCACGACGTGCAGGAACAGCGAGACTCCGACCGCGGTGAGGAAGGTGCCGACGATGCCCACCAGGGCGATCGGTCGTGCGGCGGCCCTGAAGCTCGACCAGCCGATGCCCATGCCTCCGTCGAACAGGATCAGCACAAGGGCGACGGTGACCAACCTGTTGACGGTCTGCTCCGGAGGCGGGTGCAGGTCAGGGAACGCCTGCAGGGCGACTGCTGCGGCCATCAGCATCAGGGCCGGTGCCGGCACCCTCAC
>JBDSXU010000182.1:0-6772 GCA_039926005.1 Marmoricola sp. | reverse complement strand
CCGCGGCGCACTGGTCGTTCCCGTCTCCTGAGGACCCGCTTCCACCTCAGGCCAGGTGCGCGCCGTCCTCGACCGGGGGAGGCGTGATCATCAGGGAAAGTCCGTCGTGGCTCGCGAGGCTGGCGCTGAAGCTGTTGAGGTCGTCGACCTCGCCGAGCTCCTCACCGGTGGCCATGTCGAGCACGGCAGACCCCGGGACCAGGTGCTTGGACCGGATCGTCCCGGTGACCTCCTCCCGGGAGAAGTTGAGCGCGGTCACGTGGTGGCGAGCGCCGTCATCGAGCTCGTGGACCATCACCAGCATGCCCTTGTGCGAGACCCGCGGTACGTCGACCTGGCTAGCCGTGGAGACACCGGAAGTCTCCCGGATGTCGAGGATCTCCCGCAGGCCGGACACGAACGAGCCGGGGTCCTCGAGCTGCGCGGGCAACGTGCCGTAGAGGCTGCGTCCGCGGGGCATCCCGTGGAAGTCCGGGTTCTCGCCGTAGCCCATCAGGTCGTAGGCGGCCCGGTGGATCCAGCGGGTGTCGCCGGTCGCCAGCAGGTGGCGGATCCCCTCTCGCTCGAGCGGGAGCATTCCGCAGAGGTCCCACCCGGAGAGGGCCACGACCCCTGGCTGCCAAGCGTTGAACTTCGTCAGCAGCAGGTGGGCCTTCTTGATGTCCTCGGTCAGCTCGGCGTCGATGTCGTCGAGGTCGGAGACACCCAGTGAGGCCGCGATGATGCTGGCCGTGGTGGAGGCGATGCCGTTCGTGGTGAAGATGGCGTTGTAGGGAGCGGCCGGTCCAGTGAGCTTCTCGATCATCTCGGCCCGGATCGTCTCGGCCAGGGTCCCGCCGTCGACGACGCCGCCCCGGTAGGAGTACTCGTCGTCCTTGTGTCGGGTGGCGAAGTGCACCAGTTCGTAGGTGAGCTCGTCATGGTTCTGCAGTGCATGGACAAGGCTGCGCGGAGCCACTCCGAACTCGAGTGAGGCGTTCAGGGTCAGCCGCAGGAACTCGGTGTCAGCGATGGCCAGAGCATGGTGGTAGGCGGGACGGTTGATGAAGTCATAGGAGAGGTCCGCCCCCGCCTGAGAGGTCTCGGCGATGTCGTCGATGGTCAGGTTCAGCTCCTGGAAGGTGAACCCGCCGACCTTGCGGACCATGCTGGCGATGAGGTGGTTGGCCGCCTCCGAAAGGGGATGTCCCTCAGACCAGGCGGGCAGTCCCTCGGCGCTCTTCTCCACTCCGAGGAAACCGTTGGCATCGAGGCGCAACGCCCCGGACCCCAGATCTCCCAAGGAGTGCAGCGCGTCGCCGATGACCAGCCGCATCCCGGCGAATGACGGGTCAAGCCAGTTGATGGAGGGCTGGCCCTCCTTGAAGTAGTGCAGGTAGACCCATCGCCGATCGACACCGTCGGGACCGCGAACCGGCGCGGTCACGCTCCAGTTCGTGTCCTTGACCCCGGGGTCGTGGAAGATGACGCGCTGAAGCTCGCCGATGATGTAGCCGGACTTGGCGAGAAGGCTCTCGGTCTCGGCGTTCAGGTTGACCGAGTCACGCCCCGGTGGGACGTCGGGGAGAAGCAACCAGTCCTGTGGCTCGATGCCGACCATGTGGTAGATGCCGGGGTAGTCCTCATAGTTCATCTCCGCGAGGCGGAAGTCGGCGCCCTTGCCGGTGTGCCCGGGCACGATGTCGTCGATGATCGTGCCGCCGTGGGTCGAGGCGATCTCGCACATCGTGCGGAAGTCCTCCTCGGTCCCGAAGGCGCTGTCGATCTCGGTGCTGATGCGGTCGAAATGGCCGTCGACGCTCGGTGTCGGCGCCCAGCCCGAGAGACCTCCGGCCCGCTTGACCGGACCCGTGTGGAGCGCTTTGATCCCGATCCGTTCGAAGCTGCTCCACAGGTCCGGGTCGGCGAGCGTGCCGAGGAAGGAGTGGAGGGGCTTGGTCATCAGCGACAGCGGGTAGGCGGTGAACCAGACGCCGGCGGCGCGGATCGCGGACTCGGGATTCGGGTTGGCGTAGGGGTTCTGCCACATGCCACCCGTGCCCGAGAACTGGTTGGCCAAGACGTTGGCGTCGTGCAGCATCGAGGAGCGTTGCAGCCAGGCCACGTAGAAGGGGTTCGTGCCCACCGGCTCGCCCGAGCGGTCCTCGCCGTGCTGGGGACTGCCCTGCGGACGTAGTCGGGCTCGGGGCCTCAGTGCGCGGGGTCGGGCCGGATAGAACTGCTCGGAGTAGGTGATCTCGCTGGGCTCGTGCTCGGTCGGCTGCGCGTCCTCGGTCATGTTCTCGTCGTCGCTGATGGGATCGCTCATGGGGTCCTTCTTACCCCCTCATGAAACGGCCACACCCGTGACTCCCCACTCGGCCTAGGGTGGGGGCCATGAGCAACCCAGTCGTGTTGGTGGTCGGTGCGGGGCCAGGCGTCAGCGGATCGGTGGCTCGGAGGTTGGGTCGCGACGGGTATGACGTCGCGCTCGTCGGTCTCGACGAGGCAGTCCTTCGCGAGCTCGCCGAGTCGTTGGAGTCCGAGGGGATCGAGGCTCGTTGGACCGCGGTCGACATCACCGACGCGGCGGCGTTCACGGCCGTGGTGGAGCAGTTCGGTGAGGCGACCGGTCGGATCGACGTACTGCACTACAACCCGAGCGCCTTCCGCCAGAAGAGCCCCCTGGAACTGACGCCCGAGGAACTCGGCGCCGACGTGAACCTCGGCGTCGGGGCGCTGCTCACCGCGCTGCAGGCGGCGAGGCCCTTCATGTCGCCTGGTGGGCGGGTCACCGCGACCGGGAGCATGGCGGCCGACAAACCGTGGAACGAGGCGGCCAGCCTGGGCGTGCAGAAGGCCGGACTGCGGAACCTGATGCACAGCATCGACACCACCCTGAAGCCGGACGGGATCAGGGCGGTGTCGGTGACAGTTCGCGGCACCCTTGCCAGGGAGGGTCCCTTCACGCCGGATCGAGTTGCCGAAGCGATCGTCTCGGCGGCGACCCAGGACGAGTCCGACTGGCAGACCGAGGTGCCGTACTCCGGTTAGTAGACCGGAATCGCCTCGGGCCGAGACGACGAGGTCGACGATCTCGCCGAACATCTCGACGAGAACCGCCTCACCCTTCGCCCGCCCGTTGGCCACAAATGCGCACCGCACTCCTGGTGTGAGGTTTCTCCGCGTGCCAGAAGGCCACCGCATGGCCGGCCCCGGCCACATCGCCGTCCAGCTCGGTAGAGGTCGTGGGAAGTGCTGGGAAGGTCGTCGTGAACCGGGTGCCCTGGGTGCCGTCGTACTCGATGGTGCCGTTCATCGCTTCGCAGAGCTGACGTGCGATGAGCAACCCGAGTCCGCTGCCACCGAGGCCGTGCGATGCCGCGCCGTGGACGTAGGCATCGAAGAGCGTCTCGACGAGATCTTCGGGCACTCCGGGACCGTCGTCACTGACGCTCAGGCGCACCGAGCTCCCCACGCGTATGGCGCTGACGTGCACGTTGGGGCCGCCGTAGCGCAGCGCGTTCGTGACCAGGTTGTCGAGCACCTGGGTGATCCGCATCGGGTCCGCGACCACCACAGCGTCCTCGGGCACGTCGACGGTGATCCGACCACCGACAACCGGGTGACGCTCGGCCAGCAGATCCTGACAGATTCGGGGCAGGGACACCCGCTGCAGGAAGAGGTGGAACTCGCCGCGCTCAGCGAGGTTAGACGTCGACAGGTCGTTGAGCAGTTGGACGAGCATCTCGCTGCGACGCGCCACCATGTCCGTCAGGTGCTTCACCACTCCCGAGGGCAGCGTCTCGCGGTTCTCCTGGAGCTGCGAGGCGGCCTCACGGATGACCGTCGCCGAGTTCTGCATCTCATGGATCAGCTGAGCCTCGACGTCCCGCATTGCAGGCACCCCCTACAAGAGTGTTACTGCACCCGACTTTTTGAGCACTCTTGGAGAAACTACACGATCTCGGGCCGAATGGGGCCACTGGTCTTCGCCGAATTATCGGCAACGGCCGCTGCCGAGCGTCAGCGACGCTCCAACATCACGACAGGGATCACCCGCGAGGTCTTGGACTCATACTCTGCGAAGCCGGGGTACTTGTCCTTCTGCTCCTGCCAGATCGGCTGGCGCTCGGCCTCATCGAGGACCCGCGCCGTCACATCGATCGTCTCGGTCCCCACCTCGGCGCTGGCCTCGGGGTGGGCCACCAGGTTGTGGTACCAGTCCGGGTTGGTGTCGGCCCCGGCCTTCGAGGCGAAGACCGCAAAGCCGTCGCCGACCGCCAGGTACATCATCGGGTTGACGCGTTCCTGCCCGCTCTTCGCGCCGGTGGTGTGCAGCAGCAGCAGCGGAGCCCCTTCGAAGCCGCCGCCGACCAATCCGTCGCTCGCACGGAATTCCTCGATGATCTTCGCGTTCCAGTCGGTCATACCCGAAACCTACCCGGGGGCGAGGAACCCGTGGTCGGCCGAGGTCGACGGCGCTTGCGCCACCGAGAACCGCGTGACGAGCAGATCGCCACCTCGTGTGACGCCGCGCGCGAGGGGACTACGACTTCAGGTCGCGCAGCACCCGCTGGCTGGCGAGCTTGCCGGGGGAGCCGATGACGCAGCCGCCAGGGTGCGTCCCGGAGCCACACTGGTAGTAGCCGTCGATCGGGGTCCGGTACTGGCTCCACCCGGGCGCCGGGCGGAAGAAGTACATCTGCGCAGCGAGGAACTCCCCGGCGAAGATGTTGCCCTCGGTGAGCCCGGTGACGCGCTCGATGTCGACCGGGGTGACCACCTCGCGGTGCAGCACGAGGTCGCCGAAGCCGGGAAAGTGCGACTCGAGGACGGCCTGCGTCTTGTCCCCGAAGTTCTCCCGTTCGGTCTCCCAGTCGCTGCCGCGGAGCTCGTACGGCGCGTACTGCACGAAGCACGACATGACGTGCTTGCCGGGCGGGGCCATGTCGGGGTCCACGACGGACTGGATCGCGGCGTCGATGAAGGGTTGTTCGCTGTACCAGCCGTACTTCGCCGCATCGAAGGCGCGCTCGACGTACTCGATGGTCGGCCCGATGTTCAGGAATCCGCCGTAGTGGTCGACACCCCCTCCGTTGGGCAGAGGGGGCAGCGCCGGGAAGACCGGCAGCGCGTCGAGGGCGAAGTTGACCTTGCCGGAGACCCCGCGGAACCTCATCCGCTCGACGTTCTCGACAAGGTCGGCGGGCAGTTCGCGCGGGTCCACCAGGTCGAGGAACGTGTGCCGGGGGTCGAGCGCCGACACGACCACCGGGGCACGGAACTCGGTCCCGTCCTCGAGCGCCACCCCGACGGCACGACCCTCGTGGGTCAGCACGTCGCTCACCCGGGCGCCGAGCCGGATCTCCGCGCCGTTGGCCTCGGCTGCCCGGGCGAGGACCTGGGTGAAACCGCCGTTGCCGCCCTTGTGGAACGCCCACGAGCCGAGGTTGCCGTCGTGCTCACCCATCTTGTGGAACAACAGCACCAGCCCCGAGCCGGGCGACATCGGCCCGATCTTCGTGCCGATGATGCTGGAGGAGGCGTGGAAGCCCTTGACCGCGTCGTGCTCGAAGTAGTCCTCGAGCCAGTCCGCCGCGCTCCCGGTGATGAGGCGTACGACGTCGTGCATCACCTTCTGCTCGACACCCCCGAGGTGGTCGAGCAACCACTTCACGTCCGCCTGGTCCTCGGGATCCTTGCCGAAGATGTTCGGCGGGGCGTTGTCGAAGAGGGGCTGGATCGCCTGGCACACCCGGTCGAGGTCGTGGTGGTAGCGGTCGTAGGCGTCGGCGTCGTGCCGCGAGTGACGGCGGATCTCCTGGGTGTTCTGGCCGTGGTCGTCGCTCAGGAGAAGGTAGCCGCCGTCACCGGTGGGGTGGAACGACGAGGGCATCATCAGCGGCATGAACCCGTGCTTGACCAGGTCGAGCTCCTGGATGATCTCCGGGCGGAGCAGGCTGAGCGCGTAGGAGAACGTGGTGAAGGAGAACCCCGGCACCAGCTCCTCGGTGATGGCCGCGCCTCCCACGAGGTGTCGCTGCTCGAGGACGAGCGTCCGCAGCCCGGCCTTGGCCAGGTAGCCCGCGTTGACCAGCCCGTTGTGGCCGCCGCCCACGACGATCGCGTCGTACGCCGAACCGGGCTCATCGAGATTCATGCGGTTGCCGTCTTTCTCGTGGGGTTGAACAGGGGCAGCTTCGCGGTGCTGACGGCGACCCGCGTGTTGTGGTGGGACAACGCGAGCTCCAGGTGCACGGGGGAGCCGGCTACGGCCAGGTCCGGTCTGACCCGGGCGAGGCCGATGTGCCGTTGCAGGACCGGGGAGTAGACGAAGCTGGTCGTGTAGCCCACCTGGGAGCCGCCGGCCGGCGCGTCGTAGAGAATCGACTCGTAGGACAGTGGGTGCTCGTCCTTGGGTGGCAGCAGCCCGGCGTCCCGGTGCAGCCGGTCCCAGTCTGCCCAGTCGACGACGATGCCGACCGAGGCCCACCGCGAGGTGCCGTCGGTGAGCTCACGGACGATCGCGTCACGGCCGACGAACGGTCGGTCTCCGTCCCGCACCCCGCGTAGCATCCAGCCCATCCCGAGCTCCTTCGGCGTGACCCGCTCGTCGTCGGTGAACGCGAGCCGGCTGTTGTGCCACTCCACGTCGACCAGGGGCAGGCCCGCCTCGATCCGCAGCGTCATCAGCGCTTCCTCGCCGAAGGGTCGGATGCCGTGACCCTGGCCGGCCTCGAGGACGGCGTCGAGCACGGCGTCCAGCACGTCGAGAGCGTGCCCGGACTCG
>JBDSXU010000181.1:0-4650 GCA_039926005.1 Marmoricola sp. | reverse complement strand
AGCACGTGCTCGGTCGTCCAGAGGTCATCGCTGAGCAGCCCCACCGGCAGCACCACCACCGTGGACACGACCAGGGCGATCGCCAGCCCGTCGAGAGCCGGGAACGCGGCCCCGGTGAGGCCACTGAGCAGGATGTACGCCGCCCAGCACACGCCGGCCGTCGCCGCGAGCCCCAGCCCGACCCAGCTCAGATCGCCGAGCGGAGCGGTCAGCGCCTCGGAGATGAGCAGCACACCGATACCGGCTGCGATCACCGCCACGAAGTCGAGCACCCGCCGGGAGAGGACCATGGTGAGCACGAGCGGCCCGAGGAACTCCACCGTGACCGCGACCCCGAGCGGCAGACGCGCAAGCGAGCTGTAGAAGCTCCAGTTCATCAGACCCAGTGCGACCCCGAAGGCGACCGCCGTCGTCCAGGCCTTCCGGTCGTGCCCGCGCAGCCGCGGCCGCGCGACGGCGAACAGGATGACCGCCGCGATCCCGACGCGCAGCAGCACCGACCCCCCGGCCCCGATCTCGGGCACCAGCGTTGCCGCCAGCGCCCCACCGAACTGCACCGAGACCACGCCACCGAGCACCAGCAGCGGCGCCGGAACTGACGCAGAGGAGGGGAAGGCACGAACCACCCGGCAACTCTAGGACCGTCTCCAGGTGGTCCGTCGACCGGGCAGTTTCGCCCCGCGATCCGGGGCGCGGCGGACCGGGACGGGCGGCGGGTGGCGCTCGATGACCAACTCGGGCACGCAGCGAGGTCCGAGCTCTGTGCCGATCGTTAGGGGGGCCGTCAAGCGACTCCTCGAATGACCGGTCGGCGGTCCGTACGGGCCGACGCCGCCGCCTGACAAGAATGCCCGGTCGACGCTGCACAGCGGGGCAGAAGTGCCCGCTCGGCGTACCACAGCGGGGCAGAAGTGCCCGCTCGGCGCACTACAGCGGGGCAGAACTGCCCGGTCACCGGGTGCGCTGGACGCGGCCCTCGTCCCACACCGGACCGTCGGGCTCGTAGACCGAGCCGTCCGACCCGAAGACGAGGTAGCGGTCGAAGTCGCGGGCGAACCAGCGGTCGTGGGTCACAGCCAGGACGGTGCCCTCGAACCTCTCCAGACCCTCCTCGAGCGCCTCGGCCGACTCGACATCGAGGTTGTCCGTCGGCTCGTCGAGGAGCAGCAGGGTAGCTCCGGACAGCTCGAGCAGCAGGATCTGGAAGCGCGCCTGCTGGCCACCTGAGAGCGACTCAAAGCGCTGGTCAGCCGCATACGCGAGCTCGTAGCGATCGAGTGCTCGTGAGGCAGGCTCCCGCGGCATCCCGTCGCGGCCCCGCCCGTCCGGCTCGGAGTCCCCACGGTGCAGGACCTCCAGCAGGGTCCGGCCGACGAGCTCAGGATGCGCGTGGGTCTGCACGAACCAGCCCGGGCGCACCCGAGCGCCGAGCTTTGCGCGCCCGGCGTGGCGCACGGGGGAGATCGGGGTCTGGTCCACCGGCTGGTGCTCGACATCGGGATCGCTGCCGCCGGCGGCCAACAGCCGCAGGAAGTGCGCCTTCCCCGATCCGTTCGACCCGAGCACGGCCACCCGCTCGCCGTACCAGACCTCGAGGTCGAAAGGCTTCATCAGCCCGGTCAGCTCGAGGTCCTCGCAGACCACCGCGCGCTTCCCGGTGCGGCCGCCCTTGAGTCTCATCGTGACCTGCTGCTCGCGCGGTTGGGCCACCGGCGGTCCGGCTTCCTCGAACTTGCGAAGGCGTGTCTGGGCCGCCTTGTACTGCGAGGCGAGGCCGTCGTTGTACTCCGCCTTGATCTTGTAGCGCAGCACCAGCGCTTTCAGCTTGGCATGCTCCTCGTCCCACCTCCTGCGCAGCTCCTCGAAGCGAGTGAAGCGGTCGCGCCGCGCCTGGTGGTACGACGAGAACCCGCCCGGATGTGTCCACACGCTGTTCCCGGCCGCGCCGAGCTCGACGGTGACCACGCGGGTCGCCGTGTTGTCGAGCAGCTCCCGGTCGTGGCTGATAAACAGGATCGTCTTCACCGACTCCCGGATGCGGCCCTCCAGCCAGACCTTCCCGGGTACGTCGAGGAAGTTGTCCGGCTCGTCGAGCAGCAGCACCTGGTCGGGGCCCGCGAGGAGGTACTCGAGGACCAGTCGCTTCTGTTCACCGCCACTGAGTGTGTCGAGGTCGCGGTACTTCGCCTTGTCGAAGGACACCCCCAACGCGGTCGTGCAGCAGGTGTCCCACACCACCTCGATCTCGTAGCCACCCGCGTCGGCGAACTCCGCGAGAGCGGTCGCATAGGCCATCTGGGTGGGCTCGTCGTCGACGTCCATCAGCTTCAGCTCGAGCCGTTCGACGGCGGCGGCCGCACTCCGCACCCGGGCAGGAGACACCGACATCAGCAGCTCCGCGACGGTGGGCGAGCCCAGACCGACCATCTGGCGCATCACCCCGAGGCCTCCCGAGCGCGTCACCGCACCCGCGTGCGGAGTCAGGTCGCCGGTGATGATGCGCAGGAGCGTGGTCTTGCCCGCACCGTTGGCCCCGACCAGCGCCACCTTGGCCCCCTCGCCCACCCGGAAGGACACGTCCTCGAGCAGGACGCGACCGTCCGGCAGTTCGTAGCGAACTCCGGCTACCTCGACATGGCCCATAGGCGCATTCTCCGGACTGGAGGGCGAACCCGCCAATCATTTGGGCTCATGCACCGGTCTCGGTGGTGAGGTCGAGGTTCGCGGGGGCGGCCTGGAACAGCGGCTCGGCGCCGGGTCGATCGAGACGCAGGCCCGGGCCGGCCCGTAATGGCCCACACGAAGGCACCAGTCCTCTCACAGGTTTCACACAGCGGCCGGGCGCACCTTGGTCACATGAGCGAACCGGAGACACGCCAGGACCGCGATCAACAGGTCCGGCGTACGACGTCCGCCCGACGCGGCGTGGTGGCCGCCGGGGCGCTGGGTGCCCTCGGAACCGCGCTAGCGATCGGCGCCACCATCTCGAGCGCCGAGGCGAACAGCTCAGCGACCGACGACAAGTCGGGATCGACGCCGACCCCGACCCCGACCCAGGACCAGGGCCAGACCCAGGACCAGGGCCAGACCCGGGACCAGCAATGGACCCAGTCCGCCCCCGACGGCCAACTGGCCTCGCCGGGTGGCGACGGGCCGCCGCAGGGTCGGTCCGCCGGGTCCTGAACACACTCAGAGGAGAGGAACACAACCGCTATGAGCACCGAGAACGAGAACCCGCGCGGCAGCGACCGCGCGCGCAGCACACGCCGGGTCGGCCGCCTCCGCGCCGTACTGGTGGGTGGTGCGGCGCTGACGTCGCTGGCCACCGCTGGGGCGATCGTGGCCGACACAGGAACAGATGCCACGGCGTCCAGCGCCTCCACGACGACTTCATCCACCGACGCGAGCACGAGCGCTTCAGGCTCGACATCGAGCACCCAGTCCTCGCTCACCTCCACCGGCGGCGGCGCTACGCACGCCACCTCGAGCGGCTCGTGATGACCGGCGAGGAGGAGACCGCAGCACGCGACTGGGAGCTCTGGAGCACCTCCTGCCGCCTCGTCGTCGCGGATCCGGCCACCCTCGCCGACGCCATCACTCTCGTCGACGACGAGCTGGCCGGCATCGAACAGGCGTGCAGCCGGTTCCGGCTCGACAGCGAGCTGATGACCTTGGTCCGCGACGAGGAGGGCGCGGCCGAGCTGAGCCCTCTGCTGGCCGAACTCGTGTACGCCGCGATGCTGGCCGCCCGCGAGACCGACGGAGCCGTCGACCCGACCCTGGGCGCAGTGCTGGCCGGGCTCGGCTACGACCGGGACATCGCGGAGGTGCTTGCCGGCGAGGCACCCTCCCCCGTCGTCACCGTGCACCGGCACCCCGGCTGGCGTTCGCTGAGCCTGGAAGGCCATCGGTTGCGGATGCCCCGCGGCACCCAGCTCGACCTCGGTGCCACGGCGAAGGCCGTCGCTGCCGACCGCTGTGCCCGGCTGGTCCACCAGCAGCTCGACACCGGTGTGCTCGTCAGCCTCGGCGGTGACCTGGCGACCAGGGGCCCCGCGCCCCTCGGCGGATGGCAGGTGCGGGTGCAGGACCTTCCCGACGACGTACCCCAGCAGATCACGCTGAGCGGGGGCGCCGCCGTGGCCACCTCCAGCACGGCAAGGCGCACCTGGACCCAGGACGGGCAGCCTCGGCACCACCTGGTCGATCCGCTCACCCGGATGCCGGCAGCCGGACCATGGCGAAGCGTCACCGTCGTTGCACCGACCTGCCTCAAGGCCAACACCGCGACAACTGCGGCGATGGTCAAGGGCGACGGCGCCCTGGCCTGGCTGCGCGGCACCGGACTGCCGGCCCGTCTGGTGTCCCACGAAGGCAGCCTGGTCACGTTGAGTGGCTGGCCCCGGGAGGTGGCGGCGTGAGCGAGGCACTGTGGGCCCTGGGCCGCGGTACGGGCGTGGTCGCGCTGCTGATGTTCACCACCACGCTCGTCCTCGGCATCGTCTCGCGATCGGGCCATGCGGTCGGCGGGCTCGGCCGATTCGGCCTGGCCGAGCTGCACCGGACCGCGGCACTCACCGGAGTCGGCCTGATCGTGGTCCACCTGACGTCACTGTTCTTCGACCCATACGCGCAGCTCGACCTCGTCGA
>JBDSXU010000180.1:0-1561 GCA_039926005.1 Marmoricola sp. | reverse complement strand
GTCGGGTCGAGGAACTGGTGCAACAGGTAGCCGTTGGCCGCGTGGATCTCGACGCCGTCGAGACCGGCGTCGACAGCGTTGCGCGAGGCGGTGACGTAGTCCGCGACAAGACCGGCGAGCTGGTCGGTCTCCAGGGCGCGGGGCACGTCGTGCGGCTTGGGGCCGTCGGCTGTGACCATGTCGCCCGGGGCCTGGACGGCGCTCGCGGAGATCGACTCCACGCCGCCCTTGTTCTCGCTGTGCGCGATCCGGCCGGCGTGCATCAGCTGGGCCACGATGGTCCCTCCCGCGCGGTGCACCTCGTCGGCCACCAGGCGCCAGCCGGCGACCTGGTCGAGGGTGTAGAGCCCCGGCACGTTGAGGTAGCCCTGGCCGACGGCAGTGGGAGCGGTCCCCTCGCTGACGATCAGTCCGGCACCGGCGCGCTGGGCGTAGTACGTCGCGTTCAGCTGGGTCGGAGCGTTTCCGGCACCCGCACGGTTGCGCGTCAGGCGAGCCATCACGAAGGCCCGGGGAAGGTCCCAGGAGCCGATCCGAACGGGGGTGAATGCACGTGACATCAGTACAGAACCTCACAGATGGTGGAAAGTTGGATTACTTTCACCAACAGGCCACCTCGCCCTGGCATTCCCCGCCGAGGAAGGAGTGACCGGACCCACTCAGCTGAGGGTGATCTCCGGCTCGGTCTTCTCTCGGACCTCGTCCTCGGTCACGTCCGGCGCGAGCTCGACCAGCATGAGGCCCTCGGCGGTGACGTCGAGAACACACAGGTCGGTGATGATCCGTTGTACGACGGCCCGGCCGGTGTAGGGCAGCGAGCACTCGTTGACGATCTTGTAGGAACCGTCCTTGGCGTTGTGCTCCATCAGCACGATCACCCGCTTGGCTCCGTGGACCAGGTCCATCGCTCCGCCCATGCCCTTGACCATCTTGCCCGGGATCATCCAGTTGGCGATGTCGCCAGCGGCGGAGACCTGCATCGCCCCAAGGATCGCGGCGTCGATCTTGCCGCCGCGGATCATCCCGAAACTGGTCGCGGAGTCGAAGAACGACGCCCCCCGACGCAGGGTGACGGTCTCCTTGCCTGCGTTGATCAGGTCCGGGTCCTCCTCACCCTCGACCGGATAGGCGCCGACCCCCAGAATGCCGTTCTCGGACTGCAGCACGAGCTCGACGTCATCCTCGACGTAGTTCGGCACCAGCGTCGGCAGCCCGATCCCGAGGTTCACATACGACCCGTCGGTCAGCTCCGAGGCCGCTCGAGCAGCCATCTCTTCACGCGACCAGCTCACCGGGACTCCCCCCTCTGCCGGACCGTCCTCTTCTCGATCCGCTTGTCGACGGCCTGCTCGGGGGTCAGCGCCACCACGCGCTGAACGAAGACACCGGGGGTGTGCACGTCATTGGGGTCGAGCTCACCGGGCTCGACGAGGTGCTCGACCTCGGCGATCGTCGTACGCCCGCACATCGCGGCCAGCGGGTTGAAGTTGCGCGCCGAGTCGCGGTAGACGAGGTTCCCGTGCCGGTCGCCCTTCCAGGCACGCACCAGTCCGAAGTCGGC
>JBDSXU010000179.1:0-2547 GCA_039926005.1 Marmoricola sp. | reverse complement strand
GTCATGTCGGCCAGTTCGGCGCTCGGACCCGAGTCCGCACTGACCATCACTGGTTCGAGCGCCATCCCGCAGATGGGGCACGCGCCCGGTCCCAGCTGACGGATCTCCGGATGCATCGGGCAGGTGTGCTCCTGGCCCGCTGACCCCGCGTCCGGTCCTGCCGGCGAGGTCCGGCCCCCGGGCTGCGCACCGACGTACTGGGCAGGGTCCGCCTCGAACCTCGCTTGGCAGTGCGCCGAGCAGAAGTGGTAGGCAGCGCCGTCACGCTCGACGTGGTGTTCGCTGCTCGAAGGGTCCACGTCCATGCCACAGACAGGATCCTTCACGACGGGCGAGGCAGTGAAGTTGTGGTCTTCGTGGACGTGACTCATGGGGCCCACTATACCCCCCAGGGGTATTCGGTCGAGGACCGAAGGTCCCCCAACCCAGCGGTTCCGACTACGCCCAGATCTCGGCCGCCCTGTTCGTCATTGAGAGAACACCGTCAAGACCCACTTCGCCCGCGTCCTGGCGAAACTCGGCATCCGCGACAGAGTGCAGTCGGTCATCATCGCCTACGAGTCAGGACTGGTAGGGGTCAGCAATTGAGACGAAACCTGCCATCGGCACGCCTCGCGCGCTCAATGCCAGCCTCCAGGGCGGCAGCCTGGTGCGAGCTCTTGCCTCAGGCGGGCAGGAGCCGTCGGCCCGAGATGTCGTGGGGGGTGATCCGGACATGGAACGTGCGCACGCCCTCTGGCCAGGCGCCAGGCCGGCCGTCGGCGTCTGGAAGGTCGGCGTTGTCGACGTACGCGGCGTTTCCGCGGACCAGGACGCTCCACCCCGCCTGGTTGTAGCTATCGAAGTCGTCGATCTCGAATGACGCGGGCGCGGACCGCAGGTGCGTCGCCAGTGTCGAGTGAGGCGAGACCTGGATCAGGACGGTGTCGTGGTCCATCACATAGTTGACCGGGAGGACGACCGGCCCGAGGTCGTCGCAATAGGCCACCCTGCCCACTTCGTGGCTGGTAAGCAGCTCGAGGCACTCGGCCTTGTCGATCTCGTTGAGATGGCTCGGGAACCATCGCTCGTCGGGGCTCATGCTGTCTCCTCTCGTGGTCCCCTCAGGCTCGCGCGAGATCCGGGGGCCGACACAGGGCTCACAGTCACCAGCACGCGGGACCAACGGCCCCAGGAGAGTGAGTTGTGGACCCTCCTGGCGGCGCACACATCACAAGACGCATGGGCCACCCCCGTCCCAGGCCCGTTCGGGAGCACCTCGTGACCTCCACCGCGACCAACCGGAGAGTCGGGACTTTCGCCCCTGACCAGGAGCCCTGCGACTGGCCTAGCCTGATTTCGTCGTCGGTCCGATCAGGGGTGGCGTGGCCGAGATGCTGTAGAAAATGCTCGCCCTCAGCAAGGCCCCCCAGATCGAGAACTGGCGGCTCATTAGCGATGCCGATCCGCAGTTCTTCGTGATCACCAAGCGAGTGTTGGAGGAAGGTCATTATGAAGGCGTTGGTCTATCACGGTCCCGGCCAGAAGGCGTGGGAAGAGGTCGCGGATCCCGTGATTGTCACTCCGACCGACGTGATCGTCCGAGTTGACACCACGACGATCTGTGGCACCGACCTCCATATCCTCAAGGGCCATGTCCCCGCTGTGACCGAGGGCCGCATCCTCGGTCACGAGGGCGTCGGCACGATCACCGAGGTTGGTTCGGCGGTCTCGACCGTAGCCGTCGGCGACCGCGTGATCATCTCGTGCATCAGCGCGTGCGGGGCCTGCTCCTATTGCCACCAGGGTCTGTACGCGCACTGCCTGGCCGATGAGGGGGCCAGCGGGATCGGTTGGATCTTCGGTCATCTCATCGACGGCACGCAGGCAGAGCTGGTGCGCGTTCCCTTCGCGGACAACTCGGTGTACAAGGTCCCCGAAGGCGTCAGCGACGAGGCCGCGGTCATGCTGTCCGACATCTTGCCCACCGGCTTCGAGATCGGTGTCCGCTACGGTCACGTCAAGCCCGGTGACGTCGTCGCCGTGGTGGGGGCAGGTCCAGTCGGTCTCGCCTCCATGATGACCGCCAGCCTCTACGGCGCCGCACGCATCATCGCTTTGGACCTCGACGCCAACCGGCTCGAAAAAGCAAAGGCCTTCGGCGCGACAGACGTCGTCGACAGCGGCGCTGAGGACTGGGCAGACCAGGTCAGGGCGATGACTGACGGACTCGGGGTCGACGTGGCCATTGAAGCTGTCGGCATTCCAGCCACGTTCGCGGCCTGCATCGAGATCGTCCGTCCGGGCGGATCCGTCGCCAACGTGGGCGTGCACGGCTCGCCGGTGGAGCTGGCGTTGCAGGACCTGTGGATCAAGGACCTCTCGATCACTACGGGACTGGTGAGCACCTCGTCCACGGCGATGCTTCTGAAGCTGGTGGCCCAACACAAGCTCGCCGCCGAAGCGTTCGTCACACACCGCTTCACCTTCGACCAGATGATGGAGGCCTACGACACGTTCGGCCGCGCCGCCGAGACCAAAGCGCTCAAGGTCGTCATCAAACTCTGA
>JBDSXU010000178.1:0-3809 GCA_039926005.1 Marmoricola sp. | reverse complement strand
AGGACGCCTCCGAGGGGGGCATAACCCGAGGTGACGCCCTTGGCCATCGTCACCAGGTCCGGGCGGATGCCCCAGCGCTGGGACGCGAACTGCCGACCGGTCCGGCCGAACCCGGTGATCACCTCGTCAGCGATCAGGAGGATGTCGTGACGACGGCAGAGCTCCTCGAGCCCCTCAAGGTAGCCCTCGGCCGGACCGATCACACCACCCGTCCCGATGACGGGCTCGGCAATGATCGCTGCGATGTTCTCGGGTCCGAGCTCGGTCACCGACCGACGTACCTCATCGATGTCGTTCGTGGAGATCCGGGCGGTCTCCGGGATCAACGACGGCGTGCCGTAGCCATCGCGGTTGTACTGCAGCCCGGCGACGCTCGTGCCGAAGGCATGCAGACCGTGGTAGCCGCCGTCGCGGCTGAGGATGATCTTCTTGGCGGTGCGTCCTTCCAGCTGCCAGTGTCGACGGGCCAGCTTGCACGCCAGGTCGACCGAGTCCGATCCACCGCTGGTCAGCATGACCTTGGCGCCCGGAATGGGCCCCATCTCGGCCAGCCGATCGGCCAGCTCGAGCGCCGGCTCGTTCGAGAAGCGGCCGAACGTGTGATAGGTCTCCAGCTTCACCATCTGGTCGTACGCGGCCCGGGCGAGGCGCTCGCGACCGTGACCGATGTTGGCGTGCCACAGGCTGGCCGTGGCGTCCAGGAGCCGCTGACCCGTCGATGTCTCCAGCCACGCGCCCTGTCCTCCGGTGATCACGAGGCGCTTGGCGCGCGCGGTGGGCATGTGCGCCTGCGGGTTCCAGAGCGACGCCCCCGACTCTTGCAACGTGGTAGTCATGTCTTCAACTGTAGAACAGTTGAACTGTAGTGCACAAGAGGTGTTGAGCGGCTATTCTTCTCGGTATGTCAGCACTCGACGGTCTCGTCGTCACGCGGTCGACCGCCGCGCAGCAGGTGGCCGCCGGCCTCGCGTCGCGGATCGTCGCCGGTGCGTTCGTCCCGGGCTCCCGGTTGCGCGAGAGCGCCATCGCCACCGAGCTCGGCGTGGCTCGCAACACCGTGCGCGAGGCTGTCCGCATCCTCGAGCTCAGTGGGCTGGTGCGGCACGAGGTCAACCGCGGTGCGGTCGTCATCTCCCCCACCCCCGAGAAGGTCGGGGAGCTCTATGCCGCCCGTGAGCGCCTGGAGACCGCCGCGGTGTCCCGCCCAGCCGGCGCTCCGGAGGTCGATGCGCTGCGCAAGGCGTACGAGGACCTCGTCCAGGCCGCCGACACGCACGACGTGCTCCGCATCGTCGACGTGGATCTCGCCTTCCACGCCACGATCGTCTCGATGCTGCAGAGCAGCCGGATCGACGAGTTCTATGCAGGGCTTCTGGTCGAGCTGCGCTTCTACCTCACGGTGCTATCGCTAGAGGATCGCGAGTTCGAGAACCCCGACGACATCCTCACCGACCACCGGGAAATCCTAGAGGCCATCGAGTCGGGTGACCCCTCCACCGCCGTGCAGCACGTCCGAAGCCACATCGAGCGCAACGCGAAGCGCGTCCTCGAGATCCTGCACGGCCGCGACTGACCGCTTCGCTGGCCGTGCAGGGCCACGATGGCCTCGACCGCCCGCCTACAGACCGAGGTGCTGGTTGACCTCGTCCAGCGACTGCATCGCGACGTAGTCGTAGCCGTCGGTGACGGGGTCGTAGCCACGGTCGAGCAGCACCAGGTTCCGGAACCCCATGTCGTGCATCGGCATGGGGTCGTACCGCGTGTGCGAGGAGATGTGCAGGAAGTCCTCCGGCGAAGCGTTCAGGGTGTCCAGCATGTACTCGAAGGCCTGGTAGCGCGGCTTGTAAGCCTGGGCCTGCTCGGCGGTCAGCACCGCGTGGAACTCAGCGCCGAGCCTGGGCATGCTGATGTCCAGGAAGCTGTCGTCCGCGTTGGACAGAGCCACGAGCTGGTAGTTCTCACCCATGAGCTTCAGTGGAGCCGGCACGTCATCGTGGGCACCCCAGCTGCGTACAGCGTCAGCGAACTCTGCGCCGGCACCTTCGGTCGGCCCGATGCCGAACCGCTTGCACACCCGGTCGAATGAGTCCTGGAGGATCTGCTCATAGGGCTTGTAGTCACCGCAGACCTCGTCGTACCGGTAGCCGCGGAACACCTTCTTGAACGTCGGCCACTGCTCTTCGGGCAGGCGGCCAGCGAGCAGCCGGCGGGTCGTGGGATCGGTGTCCCAGCTGATGAGCGTGCCGTACACATCGAAGGAGATGTAATTCGGTCGGAAGTTCGTGGTGGTCATGATGTGCTCCGTTCCTGGTCGTCCTGCATCAAGGTTTGATGCAAAGCTGGAAATTTGAGTGGCTCAGCTCAGAGCCAAAGAGGTGAGTCGCGCGTCAGGGCCGAGGAATCTGACAGGGTTCATGAAGCCGACGTCGGTGGCCGTGGTGCCGTCCAGCACCAGGTCGGCCGCAACGGCGCCCAGCGCAGAGGCCATCTTGAAGCCGTGTCCGGAGAAGCCGACCGCCACGACGACGCCGCCCATTCCGGGCACCGTCCCCAAGGCTCCGGTGTGGTCGGGGAGATAGCCGTCCGCGCACGTGGCAACCCGCACGGGCTCCGGTATCAGTCCCGGGATGAACTCCCGGACCCATGCCCGGACGGAGCACAGGTGGCTGGGGTCCCAGGTGGGCGGCTTCTCCATCGACTCGACTTCGTCGAGGTAGATGCTCGCCACGACCTTCACCGTCCAACCATCAGCGCTGGGGAAGCCATAGAACTGGACATCGTCCGACCGCCCGGCTTCCTCAGCCCGCCTGAGGAAGACCGGCAGGTCTGCCCTGCTGAAGGTTGATGGGTCCACAGCGGGGAACCAGGTCAGCACCTGCGGCAGAACCGAGAGGTGAACACCGAGCTCCTTGCACACTGCGCCGGCACCGTTGCCCTGCGAGATGATCACCCGGGAGGCGATGACCTCCTCTTGATCGGTCCGGACGATGTAGCGGTCGCCGTAGGCCTCGACGCTGTGCGCTTTCCGGCTTCCCAGGAACGTAGCGCCCAGCCGTGTGGCCTCCATCAGGGCGGCGGTCACCGCCTTCTCCGAGCTCAGGTAGCCACCCTCAGGATCGAAGACCGTGACATCGGTGTCCCTGATCAAGTGCTCGGGATACCTGGTCCTGGCCTCATCCCCGCGCAGAAGCTCGCTGTCGAGGCCATGCTCTTGCGCAGCTGCCAGGAGCGATGCCAACCGCGGATTGTGCTCGTCATAGATCGTGACCGCTCCCGTGGTCTTGAGCAGCCGGGTCCCGCTGATCTTCTCCAGATCACGCCATAGATCTTGCGCCCTTTGCAGGAGGGGGGTGTAGTGCCCGCCCTCCACGTACACCTTGCGAAAGATGCGGGACTCGCCCGCGTAGGCGGAGAATGGGCCGGGGATCGAGAACCTGTCCAGGCCGATGACCCGGAGACCGCGGGAGGCGAGCTGCCAGCTGGCCATGCTTCCTACTGAGCCGGCCCCGACCACGACGACATCTGCCTCGAGCCGGCCATCGGTCATTCGAGCACCTTCTCGAGGAACTGCTGGGTGCGTCGTTCCTGCGGATTGCCCAGGACCTCAGCGGGCGGACCTTGTTCGACGATCAGGCCGCCGTCCATGAAGATGACCTTGTCGGCGACCTCCTTGGCGAAGCCCATCTCGTGGGTGACGACCAGCATGGTCATGCCCTCGTTCGCCAGATCGCGCATCACGTCGAGCACCTCACCGACCAGTTCGGGGTCGAGGGCGCTCGTGACCTCGTCGAACAGCATCATGTCCGGGT
>JBDSXU010000177.1:0-3720 GCA_039926005.1 Marmoricola sp. | reverse complement strand
CGCTCGGCCAGCCAGGCCACGGTGTCCCAGCAGGGCTGGTCGCGGGTGGCCCAGAGGTAGAGCGACGCCTCGGAGTGGTCGATCCGGAAACCGGCTGACTCGAGCGCCGACCGCAGCTTGGTGCGCCGGGCCGCGTAGCGTTCGTGCTGCTCCTCCGCGTGCCGGTCGTCGCAGAGAGCCGCGATCATGGCGCGCTGCTGGGGCCCGGGCATCATCAGCCCGAGGTTCTTGCGCACGGCGAGCAGCTCACCCACGACCGTCGGGTCGCCGGCGACGAACGCGCAGCGGTAGCCGGCCAGGTTGGAGCGCTTCGAGAGCGAGTGCACGGCGAGGATGCCCTCGTGGGAACCACCGGAGATCGCGGGGTGCAGCACGGAGTAGGAGGGGGTCTCCCAGTTGCACTCGATGTAGCACTCGTCGCTGACCAGCATGACCCCGCGCTCGCGGCACCAGTCGACGACCTTGCGCAGGTGGTCCGGTGGCAGGACGCGGCCAGTGGGGTTCGACGGCGAGTTCAGCCAGAGCAGCCTCGGGGTGCGCGGGCCGATCGCCGTGAGCGAGTCGGTGGCCATCACCTCTGCCCCGACCAGCTTCGCGCTCACCTCGTAGGTCGGGTAGGCGAGAGCCGGATAGACCACCAGGTCGCCCGCACCGATGCCCAGGTGCAGCGGCATCGACGCGATCAGCTCCTTCGAGCCGATGACCGGGATCACCGCGTCCAGGCCGAGCCCGGTCACGCCGTGGTAGCGCTCGAGCCAGTCGATGCAGGCCTGTCGGGTCTCTGGCAGGCCGACGGTGACCGGGTAGCCCGGTGAGTCGGTGGCGTCGCGGAGGGCCTGCTGCACGATCTCGGGGGTCGGGTCGACCGGGGTGCCGATCGAGAGGTCGACGACGCCGCCGGGATGGGCGCGAGCCCGCTCGGCGTACGGCGTGAGCCGGTCCCAGGGAAAGTCCGGGAGCCGGGCGGAGACAGGACCGGTGGAGATGGGTCAGTCAGCCTGGGGCTGGGGAGGAAGCACCGCGATGATCGGGTGGTCCTTGTCGATCTCACCCATCTTGGCGGCACCACCGGGCGATCCGAGGTCGTCGAAGAAGTGGACGTTCGCGTCGTAGTACTCCTTCCACTCCTCCGGGGTGTCGTCCTCGTAGTAGATGGCCTCCACCGGGCAGACCGGCTCGCAGGCACCGCAGTCGACACATTCGTCAGGGTGGATGTAGAGCATCCGCTTGCCTTCGTAGATGCAGTCGACGGGGCACTCGTCGACGCAGGCGCGGTCCTTCAGGTCGACGCACGGCTGAGCGATGACGTAGGTCACCTGGATCCTCCTGAGGTTCGGTCCAGTAGCGGACGACGGCCAGCCTAGTATCCCATCGTGATCGCCGATGAACTGCCCGAGGGCCGACATGGAAAGCCTCGTGCCGTCGGGATGCTCGGACCTCACGTCGTCGGCTCCAGGGTCGTCGTACGACGCCTCCTCCCCGGGCAGGCCGGACCCAGTGGCGGCCCCGCGATGACCGACGTGCTCGGCACCTGCGAGTCGTGGGAGGACGGTCTCGCCACGGTTCGGCGCGAGGACGGAAGCCTCGTGGAGATCCCCGTCGCCGACATCGTCTCGGGCAAACCGGTGCCGCCGCGCCCCTCGGTGCACCGCCGCCTCGGCGCCGCGCAGGCTGACCGGCTGGCGCTGCCGGGGTGGCAGCCGGTCGAGCGCGAGCCGCTGGGCGAGTGGGTGCTCCGCGCTTCGGGTGGGTTCTCCTCGCGCGGCAACTCGGTGCTAGCCCTCGGCAGCCCCGGCATGCCGCTCGAGCAGGCCGTGAACAGCGTGACGCAGTGGTACCTCGCCCGGTCCCTGTCACCCCGCGCCCATGTCCATCCGGAGGGACCCGAGGCCGAGTCCTTCGCGGAGGCGCACTGGTCCGTCTACGACCCCACCCTGCTCATGCTGTCCTCAGTCTCACGCTTGCTGCGTCGCCTCGGGCCTGACCAGGTCGCCGAACCGCGCCACGACGGGGTCCTCGACGAGGGCTGGTTGGCCACCGACGAGCGCGCGTCGCGCTTCGGTGACGACGCCCGTGCGGTGCTCGAGGCGGGCGAGGTCACCTTCGCGACGGTCAGGGACGAGGAGGAAGCGGTGCTGGCACGCGGCCGTGGGTCCTTCCACGGCGACTGGATCGGGGTGTCCTCGCTCTGGACCCGCGGGGACGTCCGCGGCACGGGTCTCGGCAGCGCGGTTCTCGAGTCACTGCTGGCCTGGGGCGCGGAGCGGGGCGCCACCACGTCGTACCTCCAGGTCGTGGAGTCGAACGACCACGCCCGACGGCTCTACGAGGCGCGCGGCTACGAGGTCCACCACCGCTACGACTACCTCGTCGCGGACACCGACCCTCAGGCCTGAGTGGCCTCCTCGAGCGGCGCGACCCCGCCTCCACCGAAGAGCGCGCCGTACGTCGCTCCGGCGGCCAGGCCTCCGAGGAGTGGAACCAGGATGAACAGCCAGAGCTGGAGAATCGCGTCGCCGCCGGCGAAGAGCGCCGGGCCGATCGACCGGGCCGGGTTCACGCTGGTGTTGCTGATCGGGATGCTGATCAGGTGGATCAGGGTGAGGCCGAGCCCGATCGCCAGCGGGGCGAAACCCTTGGGAGCGCGGGTGTCCGTGACGCCGAGGATGATGTAGAGGAAGAACGCGGTGAGCAGCAGCTCCGCCAGCAGGACCGCCCACCAGTCATAGCCATCGGGTGAGCGGTCGCCGTACCCGTTGGAGGCGAAACCGCTCTCCGTCGAGTCGAAGCCCGGGCGGCCGTGGGCGATCACCCACAGGGAGGTCGCGGCGACGATCGCGGCGAGGACCTGCGTCCCCACGTAGGCAGGCACGTCCCTCCAGTCGAACCGCTTCGCAGCTGCCAGCCCGACGGTGACCGCCGGGTTGAAGTGACCACCGGAGACGTGTCCGACGGCGTACGCCATCGTCAGGACGGTCAGTCCGAAGGCGAGGGCGACCCCGTAGATGCCGATGAACTTCGCGGCGAAGATCGCCGAGCCACATCCGCCGAAGACCAGCCAGAAGGTGCCGAAGGCCTCTGCCGAGAGTCGCTGGGAGAGAGTGTGCATCGGGAATCTCCTTGACCGGGGATCTCAGACTACGGACGCGCTGAGCCTTTTCGGTAGCGGGCGCGCGGGCGGCTTTCCGTCAGGTGGACCCCATAACTGTTGAACTCCGTCGCCCATCATCCCGCCGATCATGATCGGCCCAGGATCAAGGCAGGCAGGACGGCTGGTACGACGGGTTCGCCGGACCCTGCCGACCCAATGCGTTGAGCACCAGCCGGATCGCGGGACCGTCCATCGGGATGAGCAGGTGGACCGACAGGTCGAGGGGGCACTTCGACTGGAGCCTGATGTTCGTCGTGCTGGCACCGGACAGGTAGCCCGACGTGTACGGCCGCACCACCTCGTCTAGCGGGTCACGACGTTGGTGTAGCTGACGCCGCCTGGTGTCTCGTCACCGGCGTCGAGTCTGCGCAGGAACGCGGACCCCGTCTGCTGCTGGAGGCACGAGGGCAAAAATAGTTCAGGCCCGGAGTGAGCAGGAGCGGGTTGGAGGTGCCGTGGTTGGAGGGCGAGAGCCCGACGAGGTCGTCGACCTTGGTCGCGCCGCCGAGGAACTTGATGTAGTAGCGCGGCATCATCCCGCCCTGCGAGTGACCGACCATCGAGACCTT
>JBDSXU010000176.1:0-2130 GCA_039926005.1 Marmoricola sp. | reverse complement strand
GACGTCGTCGGGCCCACGGTGCTGCTCTGCAACGGTCTCGGCACGAACCCCTACGTGTGGCCGGCCCTGCTCGATCCCGAGTGCGGCGTCCGGGTCATCTCCTGGAACCACCGCGGCACCGGCGGCTCGGACCGCCCGGTGGACCCCGAGCGCGTCGGCATCGACGCGTTCGCTGAGGACGCCCTCGCAGTAATGGACGACGCTGGCATCGACGCGTGCGCGCTGATGGGCTGGTCCATGGGCGTGAACACGATGTTCGAGGTGGCGGTGAACCACCCCGAACGGGTGACCGGCATGCTCGCAGTGGGCGGTGTCCCCGGCGACACCTTCGCCTCGATGGGGGCTCCGATCTTCATCCCGCGCCTCCTCCGCAAGCCCATCACCGTCACCGTCGCTCGCTTGCTGAAGCTGGCCGGAAAACCGCTGACCGAGGTCGCGAAGCGACTCACGGTCGGCCGGTTCACCATCGACCTCCTCTCGCACAGCGGGTTCATGTTGCCCGTGGCCGACCCGGTCCTCGCCCGTCGAGCCGTCAAGGACTTCTTGTCCACGCCGACGGACTGGTACATGCACCTCGCCCTGCACTCCTCGCTGCACCTGCGGGTCTCGCTGAGCAACATCGCCGTGCCGACCAGCTTCGTCGCCGGCAGGTTCGACATCCTGGCCTCGTCCTACGAAATGTTGACGGCGACCGAACGGATCACCGACGCCACCTGGCAGGAGCTGCGCGCCACGCACTTCCTCCCGATGGAAAAGCCGGACGAGGTCCACGAAGCACTCCTCGACCTGCTGGACCGCATCCCCAGATAGCGGTCGGCTGGCTACGCTCGGGAGATGCTCCGGGTGGCCACGCTGATCCTTGTTCTTCTGCTGGTGGGCGCCTGCGCCAAGGTCGATCCGGAGGCCAACAAGAAGATCGCCGGGAACGCGCCGCCGTCGCCGGATCGCACCTCGGCGTCCGCCTCGTCCTCGTCGTCACCTTCCGCGGCTGACTCGACTCCGTCGGCGCAGCCCAAAGTCATCGGCACGATCGCGAAGAACCTCGAGGTGCCCTGGGGGGTCGCCTTCCTCCCCGACAAGTCGGCGCTGGTCACCGAGCGCGACAGCGGCCGGGTGCTGCAGATCATCGGACCTCAGGTGCGCGAGGTCGGGCAGGTCGAGCAGGCGCGGGCGAACAACGAGGCCGGCCTGCTGGGCGTGGCCGTGTCCCCGTCGTACGCCGCGGACCACCTGGTGTTCCTCTACGCCAGCACCGAGGAGGACAACCGGGTGCTGCGAACGACCTTTCGCAACGGGAAGCTCGGCAAGATCACGCCGATCCTCACCGGCATCCCCCTCGGCACCAACCACGACGGCGGGCGGATGATCTTCGGTCCCGACAAGATGCTCTACGTCTCGACCGGCGAGTCCGGCCGGCCCGAGCTCGCCCAGGACCGGAGCTCGCTCGGCGGAAAGATCCTGCGGATCACGCCCACCGGCGAACCGGCCCCGGGGAACCCCGATCGCAGCTCGCCCATCTGGACGTGGGGACACCGCAACGTCCAGGGCCTGGCCTTCGACGACAACGCGAACCTCTGGGCCTCGGAGTTCGGGCAGGACACGTTCGACGAGCTGAACCTCATCGAGAAGGGCCGCAACTACGGTTGGCCGACGGTCGAGGGCAAGGGTGGCGGGGTCGGGCTGCAGGACCCTCAGGTGACCTGGTCCACCGACGACTCCTCGCCCTCCGGGCTGGCGTTCCTGGACGGCCGGCTGTGGCTCGCGGCGTTGAGGGGTGAACGGCTCTGGCGCGTCGAGGTGAACGGCCGCAGGGCGAACGGGGAGAAGGCGTTCTTCGTCGGGAAGTACGGGCGGCTGCGGACGGTCGTACCCGCCCCTGACGGGAACCTGTGGGTCACCACGTCCAACCGCGACGGGCGCGGCGAGCCCGACTCACAGGACGACCGGATCCTGCTGGTCAGACCCTGATTCCCAGGAGAGCCGGACGACGCCGAGCTAGACGGTATGGAGTGACGCGCGACTGGTGAGCGTCACTCCATACCGTCTAGGAGAGGCGCTCGAGGATCAGCTCGCGGACCCGGCCGGCGTCGGCCTGGCCGCGCATCTCCTTCATCACGGCACCGATGAGTG
>JBDSXU010000175.1:0-2996 GCA_039926005.1 Marmoricola sp. | reverse complement strand
CCCTCGACGGCGGGACCACGCGCTACCTCGCCTCGGGGTCCATCGACGGCACGATCCGTGACCGCTGGTCGCTCGACGAGTACGACGGACACCTCCGCGTCGCCGTCTCCTGGCCGGACCGAGCCGGGAGCACCCGCGAGAACGGGGTCGTGGTGCTCGACGAGCACGACGGGCGTCTCGAGCAGGTCGGCGAGCTGCGTGGCCTCGGTCGCGACGAGGAGATCCAGTCGGTGCGCTGGTTCGACGACCTGGCCGTGCTGGTGACCTTCCGCCAGATGGACCCGCTCTACACGATCGACCTCGCTGACCCCACGCACCCGCGAAAGCTCGGAGAGCTCAAGATCCCCGGCTTCTCCTCCTACCTGCATCCGATCGGCGGCGACCGGCTGCTCGGCCTCGGCACCGACGCCACCGTCAAAGGGCGCAGTCTGGGGGCCCAGGCCGGTGTCTTCGACATCGGCGACTCGACCCACCCGCGACAGCTGGGCAAGGTGACCTTCGGCGAGGAGAGCCGCCTGGGCGCGAGCGACGACCCGCACGCGTTCACCTGGTTGCCCGGCTCGAACGCGGCGATCACGAGTCTGGAGAGCTGGAGCTCCGAGGACAGCCGGCTGGTGCTGCTCCGGGTCTCCACGTCGGGCGCGGTGACGACCGAGCGGCTGCCCTCACCCGGCGGTTGGCAGCCCCGGGCACTGCCTCTCGACGGCGGACGGGTCGCGCTCGTCGGCTCGCACGTGCGCATCGTCGACCTCGAAGGTTGACACCGGGCCACGTAAACTCGCTCGCATGTGCCGAAACATCCGCACCCTCCACAACTTCGAGCCCCCCGCCTCGCGAGACGAGGTGCACGCTGCAGCCGTGCAGTACGTCCGCAAGATCAGCGGATCCACCAAGCCGTCGCTGGCCAACCAGGCGGCCTTCGGCCAGGCGGTGACCGAGGTCGAGGCCACCACGCGGCGTCTCCTGGAGGGGCTGAGCACCAGCGCCCCGCCGAAGAACCGCGAGGAAGAGGCCGTGAAGGCGCGCGCCCGGGCCGAGGTCCGCTACGCGCGTGGCTAGCCGGCCGACCGATCTGCTCGGCGGCCGCGTCGTCGCCCTGACGGGCGCCGGACTCAGCACCGACTCCGGCATCCCCGACTACCGCGGCCCCGGAGCGCCGGTGCGGATGCCGATGACCTTCCAGGAGTTCCTCGCGACTCCCGAGAGCCGGCGCCGCTACTGGGCACGGGCCCACGTCGGCTGGTCGCGGATGGGATCCGCGGAGCCCAACGACGGCCATCGTGCTCTCGCCCAGCTCGAGGCCGCCGGCCAGGTGTCGTTCCTGATCACCCAGAACGTCGACGGGCTGCACGAGCGCGCCGGGCACCAGCGGATGGTCGCGCTGCACGGGCGGATCAGCGAGGTGGTGTGCCTCGACTGCGGCGGTCGCGCCCACCGCATCGCCATGCAGCGCCTGCTCAGTGAGGCCAACCCCGGGTGGCTGCAGCAGCACTCTCTCGCGGGTGACCGACCCGACGGCGACGTGGACCTCGAGGAGACCAGGGGCTTCGTCGTACCGGGGTGCGACGGCTGTGGTGGTCGACTCAAACCGGACGTGGTCTTCTTCGGCGAGAACGTGCCCAAGCACCGGGTGGCGCGATGTTACGCCGGGCTCGACGCCGCGGACGCGCTGTTGGTGGTCGGCTCGTCGCTCACCGTGATGTCGGGCCTGCGCTTCGTACGGTACGCCGCCAAGCGCGGTCTGCCCGTGGTGATCGTCAACCGCGGCCTCACGCGAGGCGACCCGCTGGCCACCGTCAAGATCGAGGCAGGCTGCAGCGAGTGGCTCAGCGCCTGGTCCGAGGGCCGGTCAGGCGAGCGTGACGAAGATGTGCTCCGCAGCCTCGGGCACGATCTCGGCCGTCTCGCCTGAGCTTCCGAGCAGCACGCCATCAGCCGTGGAGATCGCCGCGATCACCGCACCCGGGATGGCACCAGCCCGGCGCAGCGCCCCCATCAGGACCTCGTCCTTCTGCATCTCCTCGCTGATCCGGCGCACCCGCACGCGACGCGACTCCAGTCCCACGACCGCGTGCAGGGCCTCGACCCCCTCGCGGAACTCCTCGCCGAGGTTCCGCTCGCCGAGCTCGGCGAGGCCGGGGATCGGGTTGCCATAGGGCGACTCCGTGGGATGGTCCAGCAACTCGAGCAGGCGCCGCTCGACGGTCTCACTCATCACGTGTTCCCAGCGACAGGCCTCCTCATGGACCAGCTCCCAGTCAAGACCGATGACGTCGGTGAGCAGCCGTTCGGCCAGGCGGTGCTTGCGCATCACTCGGGTCGCAAGGCTGTTGCCGACCTCGGTGAGCTGGAGTTGGCGATCGCCCTCGATCGTGACCAGCCCGTCGCGTTCCATCCTGGCGACGGTCTGGCTGACGGTGGGTCCGCTCTGGTGGAGGCGCTCGGCAATGCGAGCGCGCAGAGGCACGATGCCCTCTTCCACGAGCTCATAGATGGTCCGGAGGTACATCTCGGTGGTGTCGATCAGGTCGCTCACGCCTCCATTGTTGCCCATCGGGTCTGATCGGATGCATCGTGTGCAGGGTGAAGGACACCCTCCTCGTCCCTGCCCGCTATTGCGGGCCCGCAAGGTCCGGGAACGGCGGCTACGTCGCCGGGGCCCTGGCCCAGGAGATCGGTGACACCGGTGCCCGCGCCGTGACCGTCACGCTGCGCCAGCCACCCCCGCTCGACGCGACCATGCGCATCGCCGAGACCGACGCGGGGCTGGAGCTGAGCTTCGGTGGCGCGGTAGTGGCCCAGGCCGCCTTCGAGGACAGATCCATCGAGCCGGTGGAGGCGGTCCCGTGGGACGAGGCGGTCGCCGCGAGTGCGTCGTTCGCAGGCCACACGTCGCATCCCTTCCCCACCTGCTTCGCCTGCGGCACCGACCGGCCGGACGGTCTGCGGATCTTCCCCGGGCAGGTCACCGCGGCGCGCGACGAGCTGACCCGGGT
>JBDSXU010000174.1:0-3935 GCA_039926005.1 Marmoricola sp. | reverse complement strand
GCGCCGTCGCAGGAAGGGCTCCTGGACCGCGGGTGAGACGTAACCTGCGTCGGCCCGCGAGAGCGTGACACCCGGGGGGACGATCTCATCGATCCGGTCGAGTACGTCGGAGCCCAGGGTCACGTCGGCGGCGCCGAGCTGGGACTCGAGCTGCTCCATCGTGCGCGGGCCGATGATCGGCGCTGTCACGGCGGGGTGCTGCAACACGAACGCCAGCGCCAGGTGCACCAGCGACATCCCGCTGTCCTCGGCCAGCTCGGCCAGGGAGTCGGCGGCCTCGAGCTTGGCCTGGTTAGCGGGGTCGTCGAGGTCGTAGCGCGCAGGCATCCGCTTCGCCCGGTTCGACTCCGGCACCGGCTTGCCCGTGCGGTAGCGGCCAGTCAACCAACCTCCGGCCAGCGGGCTCCAGGGGATGACGCCCATGTCGAACTGTTCGGTGACCGGGAGCAGGTCGGCCTCGATGCCGCGCACCAGGATGGAGTACGGCGGCTGCTCGGTCACGAACCGGCCCAGACCGCGGCGCTCGGCGACCCACTGGGCCTCCACGACCTGGTGAGCAGGGAACGTCGAGGAGCCGAAGGCGCGGATCTTGCCCTGGCGCTGAAGGTCTGTCAACGCCGAGAGGGTCTCCTCGACGTCGGTCTCCCGTTCCGGGCGGTGCACCTGGTAGAGGTCGATCCAGTCGGTGCCGAGCCGCTGCAGGCTGTTCTCCACCTCCGAGACTATCCAGCGCCGCGAGTTGCCACGCTTGTTGGGATCGCCGCCGGGCTCGCCCATGGGAACGTCCATCGGCCCGTGGAACTTGGTGGCGACCACGATGTCGTCGCGGCGTCCCTTGAGTGCCTTGCCGACGATCTCCTCCGACTCGCCCTGCGAGTAGACGTCTGCCGTGTCGAGGAAGTTGATGCCGGCATCCAGGGCCCGGTGGACGATGCCGATCGAGGTGTCGTGGTCGGGTTCACCCCACCGGCCGAACATCATCGCTCCGAGACAGAGCGGACTGACCTGCATGCCGGTGCGTCCCAAGCTGCGGTACTCCACGACTCCACCCTAAGGACAACTTGGCGCGAAGTCAGCGCTTGGTCGGCTTCACAGCCAGCACCGGGCAGTCCGCGTCGAGGATCACCCGCTGGGCGACGCTGCCGAGGAGCATCTTCCCCACGGGGGTGCGATGCCGGATCCCGACGACGACCAGGGTGGCGCCCTCCTCTTCGGCGACGGTGAGCACGGCGTCGGCGATGTCGGGCACGACGTCACGACGCACCTTCGCATCCACACCCTCGGCTTCCAGCCGGTTCAGAACTTGCTGGATCTCGTCCTCGTGGGCGTAGTGGCTGTCGACCAGGCTGTCGCCGCGGGTCGCGTTGACCACGACCAGCCTGGTCTCCCGCAGCAGGGCCTCAGCGACCCCGTGGTCCAGCGCGGCCCGGCCGTAGATGTCGGGGCTGTAGGCGATAACGATGCTCATGTGTTGACCTCGTCCTTCTCGGTGACCGACGTGGGGGTGGTTGGCCGCGGGCTGCGCAGTCGGGCGACGACCAGGCTGGCGACGAGTAGTCCCATCAAGAGGTAGCAGATGATCGCCACGGGCTCACCCCACAGCGTGGAGTAGTCGCCTCGGGAGATCTGGAGCGCCTCGGAGAGCTGCTCCTCCAGGCGGGGGCCGAGGATGACGCCGATGATCAGGGGCAGCACCGGGATCCCGAAGCGGCGCATCGCGAAGCCGAGAACGCCCAGCACCAGGAGTAGTCCCAGGTCGAAGGGGGAGGTGCTGGCGGAGTACGCCCCCAAAGTCGCGAAGAACAGGATGCCGGCATAGAGATAGGGCCGGGGGATCCGCAGGAGCTTGGCCCAGACGGGGGCCAGGGGCAGGTTAAGCACCAGCAGCAGGGTGTTGGCGACGAAAAGGCTCGCCAGCAGCGCCCACACCAGGTCCTCGTTCTGCGACATGAACTGTGGGCCGGGCTGCAGGCCGTAGCTCTCGAAGGCGACCAGGATGACCGCCGCGGTGGCCGTGGTCGGCAGACCCAGCGCGAGCATCGGCAGCAGCGTGCCGGCGGCCGAGGCGTTGTTGGCCGCCTCGGGACCGGCGACGCCCTCGATCGCGCCCTTGCCGAACTCCTCGGGGTGCTTGGAGAGGCGACGCTCGGTGACGTAGCTGAGGAAGGTCGGCACCTCGGCGCCGCCGGCGGGCAGCGCACCGAAGGGGAAGCCCAGGGCCGTGCCGCGGAGCCAGGGCTTCCAGGAGCGGCTCCAGTCCGAGCGGCTCATCCACGGCTGGCCGACAGGGATGACCTCCAGCGGCTTGTGGCGCAGGTGTGCCGCGACCCACAGCGCCTCGCCGAGGGCGAAGATCGCCACCGCGACAACGACAATCTCGATGCCGTCGGAGAGCTCGGCGAAGCCGAAGGTCATCCGGGGCTGCCCGCTCGTCATGCCGACCAGGCCGAGGGCCAGGCCCAGGAAGAGCGCGATGAAGCCGCGCAACTTGGAGGAGCCGAGGACCACGGTGACCGACACCAGGGCGACCAGCATGATGGCGAAGTACGACGGGGCACCGAGCTGGACCACGAGCGGACCGACCTTGGGAGCCAGCAGGATGAGCAGGACGGTGCCGATCGTGCCGGCTACGAAGGAGCCGATGGCCGCTGTGGCCAGCGCCTGCGCGGCCCGGCCGGTCTTGGCCATCTTGTTGCCCTCCAGGGCGGTGATGACCGAGGAGGACTCGCCGGGGGTGTTGAGCAGGATCGAGGTCGTCGAGCCGCCGTACATGCCGCCGTAGTAGATGCCGGCGAACATGATCAGCGCGCTGTCGGCAGGGACGCTGTAGGTGACGGGCAGCAGCAGGGCCACGGTCATCGCCGGGCCGATGCCCGGAAGCACGCCGACGGCGGTGCCGAGCAGCACGCCGAGGACGGCGAAGAGGAGGTTGGTCGGGGTCAGGGCTGTGGAGAAGCCCTCGAGGAGCAGGTCCATGTCTAAAGGACTCCGTTCAGGATGCCAGCCGGGAGCGGGACGTCCAGGCCGAGGTAGAAGGCGTAGAAGGTGCCGAACGAGAGGGCGACGCCGATGGCGATGTCGCGCACCCAGTGGCGGCTCCCGAGCACCCAAGCGGCGCCGGTGAAGAGGATGGCGCCGGTGATGGGCCAGCCGAGGGGCTCGATGAGGAAGACGTTGACGCAGAGCACCGCGGCGAGCAGCACCAGCGTGCGCACGTCGCTGCCGCTGCTGAGGTCGACGTCCTCGCCCTCCTCGCTCTCGGGGGCGTCGCCACGGGCGGTGGCGACCGCGAGCAGCACCGAGAGGAGCAGCAGCACCGCACCGACGATGTAGGCGAAGGTGGACGGCGGAAGGAAGTCCTTCGACGTGCCGCCGCGCATCTGGGTGCCGTTGAACGCGACGTAGCCGCCGGTCACCGCGAGGAACGCCGCCATGACGTACTGCGCGTTGTCGATGACGGGTCGGGTGGTGGACGTCGTCTCGGGTGTCTGCTGGGTCTGCTCGGGCATAGCGGGGACCTCCTCGGTCGGCCGGCCCGTCGGGCGGCCCGCGGGGGGGCCGCCCGACGTCACCGGGTGGTGATGCTTGGTGTTCAAGCCAGGCCCAGGTCGGTGAGCGTGGTGCGGACACGGTCGTTCTGCGCGTCGAGGAACTTCTCGAACTCCTCGCCGGTGGCGAAGTTGTCGCTCCAGCCGTTCTTCTTCAGGGTGTCCTTCCAGGCCTGGGTGTCGTGCATCTTCTCGAAGGCGTCGATGTAGGCCTTGCGGGTGGCGTCGTCGATGCCGGGAGGGGCTAGCACGCCGCGCCAGTTGGTGAAGACCAGGTCGACGTCCTCCTCGCTGAGGGTGGGGGCGTCGACGGTGTCGATCCGCTTGGCGCCCGACACGGCCAGGACCCGAAGCGAGCCGTCCTTGATCTGGCCCTCGAACTCGCCG
>JBDSXU010000173.1:0-2912 GCA_039926005.1 Marmoricola sp. | reverse complement strand
CACCCCGCTCGTCTCGCTGGAGGCGGTCGCGACCGCAGCCATGGAACCCGAGCTGATGGGCTACGCACCGGTTCTGGCACTCGAGGCCCCCTTCGAGAAGACGGGCACCTCGCCCTCGGACATCGGCACCATCGAGCTCAACGAGGCCTTCGCCTCACAAGCAGTCGCGGTCATCCGGGACACCAAGCTCGACCCCACCCGGGTCAACCCGTACGGCGGTGCCATCGCGCTCGGCCACCCGGTCGGGGCGACCGGTGCGATCCTCGCGCTCCGCGTGGCCAAGGACATGGCCCGCCGCGACCTCGAGCTCGGGATCGTCACGATGTGCATCGGCGGCGGCCAAGCCATGGCTGCACTGTTCCGGAGGGTCTGACATGTCGCTCGTGGACCTCACTGTTGTGGACGGCGTCGCGCAGATCGGGCTCAATCGTCCCGAGGACGCCAACGCGTTTGACCTCAACATGACGCGCGAACTCGCGGCCGCGGTTGAGCGAGCGGCGGGGGAATCTGGGGTCCGTGCGGTGCTCCTGACTGGCGCCGGTCCCAGGTTCTGTGCAGGCGGCGATGTCGCTTCCTTCGCCACGGCGCCCGACCAACCGGCCCACATCCACCAGCTGGCGACCGAGCTCGTCGCCGCGTTTCGCGCTCTGGCAGACCTGGACAAGCCGGTAGTGGTCGCGGTGCGCGGCGCCGTCGCCGGCGCCGGGCTCGCGCTGATGCTCAGCTGCGACGTGATCGTCTCGGCGCCCGCGTCGAAGTTCGTCTTCGCCTACCCGGGCATCGGGTTCACCCCCGACTGCGGCCTGTCCTACCTGCTTCCGCGGGCGATCGGGCAGCAACGGGCGCTGGGGTTCGCGCTGGGCGGTCGCGACGTGGACGGGACCCAGGCGCTCGACTGGGGTCTGGTGACGGAGGTTGCCGAGGACGCGGAGGCGCGGGCTCGCGAGGTTGCGATCGAGTGGGCCTCCGGTCCTTCGACCGCCCTGGGTGAGACCCGGCGGTTGTTTCGCGCAGGATGGGAGCTCAACCGGATCAGCGCCGGGGCCGAGGAGGCGCGGACGATCAGCAGGATGGTGGAGGGCCAGGAGGCCCAATCGTTGATCGCGCGCTTCGTGGCCCGCTAGTCCGGATTTCGCTGGCCTGACCCGACGTAGGCCGGCGGGCGCCATTCGCAGCGCACCGTCTAGGCGGATGGTCTCGCTGTTGAGGTAGTCGTGGTCGATGAGTGACATGGCCAGCTGGCGTACTCGTCGGGCCTTCCCGGACGCTGCGGGAACGGGATGCCGAACACGAGCCCGGCGTGGAACTTCTCGGAGACGGTGGCCAGCATGGGGGTCTCGACGATGCCGGGGCGATGGTCAGGACGCGGATGCCGTACTGCGCAGCCTTGATAGTGCTCGAGACGGGTGTGGTGGGTTTCGACCACCGGCACGACGGCGCGACAGCGGCTCCCCGTCCCGGGCAGGGTGGCAGGACGGATCGACGACCCTGAAGGATGCGGTGAGGACGATGGCAGAAGCGGCAGCGACCCTCGAGAAGCGGGGAAGCGTGGCACTCATCACGCTCAACCGTCCCGCGGCGATGAACGCGGTCAACGACGCGTTGTCGACGGCCGTCGGCGAGTCGCTCGCCGAACTCGACGCAGATGACGAGTTGCGGGTCGGCGTCGTCACCGGGCGAGGGAGGGCGTTCTGTGCGGGCGCCGACCTAAAAGCGCTGAGCGCGGGTGAAGACCTGATGGCGGCGGGCCACCCCGAGTGGGGGTTCGCTGGGCTCATCAACCACGAGGTGCGCAAACCCGTGATCGCCGCAGTCAACGGTGTCGCCCTCGGTGGCGGGGCGGAGATCGTCCTGAGGTGCGATCTCGCGGTCATGAGCGACGAGGCCTCGCTGGGCCTCCCCGAGGTGGCACGGGGCCTGTTCGCTGCTGCCGGCGGTCTCGTCATGCTGCCGCGTCAGTTGCCGGCCAAAATCGCCATGATGGCAGCCCTCACCGGGGAGCCGATCAGTGCCGCTGATGCGCTGCGCTGGGGCCTCGTCAACAGCGTCGTGCCCGTCGCGGATGTGCTGGACGTAGCCATGGCCCTCGCCGAGACGATCAGCGTTCGCGCCCCACTGTCCGTGGTCGCCAGCAAAAGGGTGCTACTGCGGGCAATCGGCGCCGGGTCCGACTGGGACACCGACGTGTGGGCGCTCAACGCGCAACTGTTCGCTGAGGTTGTCACGAGTGAGGACGCCGTGGAGGGAGCGACGGCGTTCGCCGAGCGGCGCGCACCGCGCTGGACCGGGCGGTAGCGCCCGTTCTGCCCATCGGACCGCGGCCTACGCGAGTCGAGCTTGGCTACGGCACAGTGATCGGACTGCCGGTGCAGCCCGGCTCAGGACAGGAGAAGCCCGTGGACTCAGGCAGCGTCGGTGGCGTGGTGGAGCCGCGTCTCGCGTCGACCGTCGTAGCGATGCGCGACGGCGACGACGGGGTCGAGGTGTGGATGATCAGGCGCGCCATGTCGATGGCCTTTGCACCGGGAGCCATGGTGTTTCCCGGTGGCGGAGTCGATCCCCGCGACTCCGACCCGTCGATCCGATGGCACGGAGGCTCGGCTGAGGAGTTCGCGGTCCGCCTCGGCACCGACACCGCGACAGCTCGACTCGTCGTCGCGGCGGCACTGCGCGAGTTGTTCGAGGAGACCGGTGCCCTGTTGGTCGAACCGATCGGCTTGAGCAACCTCGAAGAGGCGCGCCTGCAGGTCGAATCCCGCGAGAGATCCATGGTCGACCTGGTCGCGGAGCTTGGTGGAGCTCTCGACGTCGCCCAGTTGAGGCCGTGGATGCGCTGGGTGACACCCGAGAGCGAGAGTCGCCGGTTCGACACCTTCTTCTTCGTCACCGAGCTCCCGGCGGGCGTGACGCCT
>JBDSXU010000172.1:0-3722 GCA_039926005.1 Marmoricola sp. | reverse complement strand
AGCACGTCCAGGGGACTGTCGAGGTCCCGAATCGAGGTGAATGCCGTGCTGGTCATAGAACCAATTCAAGCACCGACTACCGACAGAACCCTGGGGCCAGAAACCCTTCTGCACAAAGGAATTCTCGACCATCTCGGTGAGCTGATCAGAGCTGGTGTGCCCCGGCTGAGGCAGTTCGACAAGCGCAACCGGCGCTCGGGTCAGGGGCCTCGCTTGAGCATGCGGGCGTTCGGGAGGGGTGGGGAGTGCAGGGGCTCGAGGGGGTCACCGGGCGGCAGTGCGAAACGGTCGCTCGTGCCCTCGTCCAGCAGCCTCTCCCACTCGGCGCGGTAGGCGACGACCTCGTCGTGGTCGCGGCCGATGTAGTTCCACCACATGACGATCTTCTCTCCGAACGGCGGTCCGCCGAGCACCAGGAGTCGGGAGTCCGCAGATGCCGTCAGCTCGATCGACTCGGCTCCCGGGCCCATGAAGCCGAGTTCGTGGGCGGCAAGCGGCTTGCCGTCGACGCGGACTTCGCCGTGGTCGACGAGCACCCCCAGTTCGTAGGCCGGGTCCACGGGCACCGACAACGAGGTAGCGGCCTCCAGGGTGAGCTCGGCGCCTAGCAACGGGCTGTAGGTCACAACCGGCGACGTGGACCCCAACAGTGAACCGATGAACACCCGTGCCTCCCAGCCAGGCCCGGTGACAGGCGAGGGGGCATGGTGCTCGAAGGTCGGATCCACCTGGCGGTCCCCGTCGGGCAGCGCAAGCCAGAGCTGGGCGCCGTGCAGGGTGGTGGTGCCTGGGGTGGAGTACTCGCTGTGGCTGATGCCGCGGCCCGCCGTCATCAGGTTTAGCTCGCCGGGGCGGACGGTCGCGCGGTGGCCAGCCGAGTCGCGGTGCTCGATCTCACCGGTGAACAACCAGCTCACCGTCTGCAGGCCGGTGTGCGGATGCGGCGGCACGACCATGCCGCCGGACCCGTCGACCTCGTCAGGACCGTAGTGGTCCAGGAAGCACCAGGCACCGATGAGGGAGCGCTGGCGCTGCGGCAGAGTACGACGCACGGTCATCGCGCGCAGCCCACCGAGCGGCACGTCGCGTGGGGTCAGGACCTCCATGACTCCAGGGTGCCACGGGGTCGAGGAAGCGGACAGACATCGAGGCGGCCCGCACGTCCGAGCGCTGGCGAGAGCGTCGGAGGGCAAGGACCGCCTCGATGAGTTCGTGTTGGGCTAGCGCCCCCGGCGACCGCTGAAGTTGGCGGCACTGTGGCTACCTGAGGACGACGTGGAGTAAGCGGTCGAGGTCGAGGACGAGCCGCCACGACGGCCGCCGGAGCGTCCGCCCTGGCCACCGGAGCCACCGGAGCGACCCTGCGAGGAACGGCCCCGGCCCCCACCCTGGGGACGACCGCCGCCACCACTGCGACGACGACCACCGCCCCCACCGTTGCCGGACTGGGCGGGACGCTCGTCGGGCAGACCGCCGGCGACGAGCACGCGGTCACCGGGGGCGAGCGCGCGCAAGAGTGCGTGCTCGGGCCCGGAGATCTTGGTGGTTGTCGGGTTGATGCCGGCCGCACGAGTCAGCGACCTGACGTCCCTGACCTGCTGGTCGGTCATCAACGTGACGACTGTTCCAGCGGCACCGGCGCGGGCGGTACGGCCCGAGCGGTGCAGGTAGGCCTTGTGCTCGGCCGGCGGGTCGGCGTGGACCACGAGGGCCACGTCGTCGACGTGGATGCCGCGGGCGGCGATGTCGGTGGCGACCAACGTGGTCGCCTTGCCCGACTGGAACGCCGCCATGTTGCGGGTGCGGGCGTTCTGCGCGAGGTTGCCGTGCAGCTCGACCGTCGGTACGCCGCGGGCGTTGAGCTGACGGGCCAGCGCCTTCGCGCCGTGCTTGGTGCGGGTGAAGACCATCGTGCGCCCGGGGGCACTGGTCAGGTCGACGAGCACCGGCACGCGCTGGTCGCGGTGCACGTGCAGCACGTGGTGGTCCATCTTGGCGATCGGCGACTGCGCCGAGTCGGCCTCGTGCGTGGCCGGGTCGACCAAGAACTTCTTGACGAGGACGTTGACGCCCGCGTCCAGGGTGGCGGAGAACAGCATCCGCTGACCGTTGCGGGGCGTCTGCTCGAGCAGGCGGCGCACGGCCGGCAGGAAGCCGAGGTCGGCCATGTGGTCGGCCTCGTCGAGGATCGTCACCTCGACCGCGCCGAGGTCACAAGCACGCTGCTGGATCAGGTCCTCGAGACGACCCGGGCAGGCGATCAGGATGTCGACGCCCGAACGCAGCGCTTGCACCTGCGGACCCTGGCCGACGCCACCGAACACGGTGCGCGTCTTGAAGCCGTAGGCCTGGGCGAGCGGCTCGAGTGCGGCCGCGATCTGGCTGACCAGCTCGCGGGTCGGGGCAAGGATCAACGCACGCGGGCGCTTCGGCGTACGACGAGCCTTCGACTTGTCCAGCCGGGCGATCAGCGGCAGCAGGAACGCGAGCGTCTTGCCGGAACCGGTGCGGCCACGGCCGAGGACGTCGCGCCCGGCGATCGAGTCGGGCAGCGTGGCGGCCTGGATGGGAGTCGGTTCGGTGATGCCCTGGGAGGAGAGGATGTCGGAGAGCCTTGCGGGCACGCCGAGCTCGATGAAAGAAGTAGACAAGGGGATTCACTAACTGTGTAAGTGTCTCGCCACAGCCATGACGATGATTTCGTCGAAGTGACTGGGCGTCGTGGAGCACTGGTGCCCGAGACCGGGTCCGAGGTGCTGCAACACGCATCAGGATCGAGGCAAGACTGAACGATCCTTGTGGCTCCATAGTAGGGCACTGGTGCGGAAAGGTCTGAATCCAGGCGCCCTACGGCCTGTGATCTCGGACTCTTGCGCTCTACCGGAAGGCATCCTGACCGGTCAGCGCCTTGCCGATCACGAGCTGGTGCACCTCGGTGGTGCCCTCATAGGTCAGCACGGACTCGAGGTTGTTGGCATGCCGCATCATCGGCCACTCGAGAGTGATGCCTGCGGCCCCCATGATCGTGCGGCACTCCCGCGCGATCTTGATGGCCTCGCGGATGTTGTTGAGCTTGCCGAAGCTCACCTGCTCGGGGGTGATCCGGCCCTCGTCCTTGAGCCGACCGAGGTGCAGCGCCAGCAGCATCGACTTGCCGAGCTCGACCGTCATGTCCGCGAGCTTGGTCTGGGTGATCTGGAATCCGCCCAGCGGCTTGTCGAAGATCTCGCGCTCGGCGGCGTACCGCAGCGTCGCCTCGAGACAGTCACGCGCGGCGCCGATCGAGCCGAAGATGATGCCGAACCTGGCCTCGGTCAGGCAGCCGAGCGGACCGCGAAGCCCCTTGACCCCGGGAAGCACCGCGTCGGCCGGGAGCCTCACTGCATCGAGGACGAGCTCACTGGTCACCGAGGCACGCATCGACATCTTCTGCTTGATGTCGGGGGCTGAGAAGCCCTCGGTGTCGGTGGGTACGACGAACCCGCGGATCCCGTCGTCGGCCCCGCCTTCCTCAACCCGGGCCCACACGACAGCGACGTCCGCGACCGAGCCGTTGGTGATCCACATCTTGTTGCCGTCGAGGATCCAGTCGGCGTTCTCCCCCGGCCCGTCCTGCCTGGCGCGGGTGCGCATGCCGGCCGGGTTGGAGCCGAAGTCGGGCTCGGTCAGGCCGAAGCACCCGATCTTCTCGCCGGCGGCCATCTCCGGCAGCCACTGCTGCT
>JBDSXU010000171.1:0-4000 GCA_039926005.1 Marmoricola sp. | reverse complement strand
GCGTCTTTCACCTCGAACCTGACCCGGTCATCGACCCCGGCCTCCGCTGCGTTGGTGCGTGCGTCCATGATCGAGGCGTCGTCGCTGTCGACGCCGAGCACCCTCAGCGAGGGGTAGGCCCTGGCCAGCGCGATGCTCGACCAGCCCACGCCGCAACCGAGATCGAGCACGGCCGCCCCGTCACGCGCGAGCGCCCGCGCCACCTCCGGCATGCCCGGCACCCACTCCTGGACCAGCTGGTCCAGGAAGGCCCTGCGGTTGAACAGCCCTGCCCGAGGCGGACGTCGTCGCCGTACTCGCCGAAGCTGATGCCGCTGCCGTTCCGGTAGGCCTCCGGCAGCTGTGGGAGCACGGCGCCGACCCCGCCCAGCAACAGGGCCATCGACGCGGCGTACACCGGCGACTCGGACTCGGCCAGGGCCTGTCGCTGGCCCGGGCTGGTGACATAGCGACGGGTCCGGGCGCCGCCGGGCTCGGCGACGTCGACCAAGCCGCTGATCGCCTGCTGCTCCAACCACTCCTGCGCGTACCGCTCGTCGATGCCGGCCTCGACCGCGAGCTCGGCGGCAGTCCTGGGCTCGGCCAGCGCCACGTAGAGCCCCAGGCGCGACCCGAGGTGGACGGTCGCGAGCTCGAGCGATCCCACCAGGGCACCGAAGAGCCGCTCCATGACGGCACCGCCCTCCTCGATCGCGCCGTCCGGAGGCGGTGCAGCAGAGGTGACCTCCACGGCAGTCATGACCGGCTCCCGACCGGCTCGCCCGTGGACTCGCGGACCTGGCGCTGGGTCTCCGCGTCCCAGTTGCCGCCGCACGTGATGAACAGACGGGCGATGCGACCCTCATGGATCTTCGCGATGATCGTCCCGACGGCGAGGCTGTCCGCGTCGTCGAGGGTGCGGTAGGCGTACTCGACCACGAACCCGGTCGGTGTGGGCTGGGCGTCCCACACCTCCAGACGGCGTGCGGGGGTCTCCTCGCGGATCAGGGTGCCCAGGGCGTCCAGGCCGGTGGTCACCACGCGACCGTGGGGGACGATCATGTCGAGGACGACTTCGTCGGCAAACGCATCCTTGACCAGGTCGTTGGTCTCGAGTGCCCGACGGAGCTCGGGCTCGCCCTGGATGAAGACCTCCATCGCCGGCTCGAGGTTGTGGAAGACGACCTCACCCGTGCTGAGGGCCGTCGCCTTCTCGGCGAAGGACGAGGTCGCGGGCAGGTGGGAGTTCACCATCGCCGAGTCGAAGTCGGTGAACCAGTCGAGCGCCACGTAGTGCCCGGGGTTGTCGCGGTCGGCATAGAGCTGGCCGCCGGTGGAGGTGCGCGCTCCGGCGCTCTCCTCGATCCACTGGTGCTCGAGCTGGGTGAACTCCTCGAACTGGTCGGTGTGGAAGTCGATGATCTGCAAGAAGCCCATGGCGAGGCCTTTCCTTGAGGGAGTGTTGTCACTCCTCAGGCGTGGGATCGCGCCTCACGACGTGGGGACGCGTCTCCCACACCGTCGGGGTCTCCGGCGCGTAGACGCAGTAGATGCCGGTCCGGACCGATGCCCTCAGGTGACGACCCAGCTCCGGGAGCGCGCAGTCGATGCGCGTGATGGCGTCTCGGACCCGTGACGTCACCGTCGTGCGGGCGCGTTCGGCCGGGTCGCCCGTGCGCCGTTCCCGCCCACCGAGGCCGTACGCCGCCCCAAGCTCGGCCAGCAAGAACTCCCGCTCGCTGGCGGCCTTCTCCGAGGAGTTCACGTCTCCGGTCGCCTCGGCCTCCGCGAGCCGCTCGTCCAGCTCGGCCAGCCGGGCCCGGTAGGCCGCCCGGGCGGGGGCGTCGATAACGGCCCCGAGGTCGCCTCGGGCCGTGGCAGGAGCGCCGACCAGGTCGAGGACGTGCGTCTCGCGGTCGGGCCTGGCGAGGAGTACGGCGAGGTCGGCCATTCCCTTGACCGCCGGGAGCGTCGCCTCCCGCCCACGCCAGGTGGCGATCCAGAACGCACCGGAGCGGCGGAACACTCCAGTTGCCTCGGTCGGCGGCTCGCCCCCGGGACCGAGGAGGGCATCCACCTCGGCGACGCGCTCGGCGATGCCGGCCCGACGGTAGAACCTCCGTGACTCCTCGAGGAGCGACCGGCGCGCTCGCTCGTCTTCTGGGCGACCTCGTCGCGTGAGCATGGCGGCCTTGATCCGCTGGGTGTTGGCGGCCGCCAGTGTTGCTCCGATTGCGGCGTCGGCCTCGAGTGCCCGGTCGAAATGACCGACTGCCACGTCGTACTCCTCGCGCAGGGTCGCCAGCTGACCCAGCGCCAGCTCCACCGACCCGATGAACGCCGCACCTATCCCGTCGACGAAGAACAGCCCGGCCCAAGGAGCGAGTGCGTCGTAGAGCAGTCTTGCCGCTGGACCGCCGATGCCCTGTTCCCAGAGCCCGGCGCTCACCGCGGCGAGGTTCGGGAGCCACTCCTTGTCGACCGGCAGGTCCGCCAACATCTTCGGGAGCAGGGGAAGAGCAGCCGACCTGATGCTTGCCGGTTGGCCGTGGTAGAGCCGGATCAGCGAGCCGCCGTCACCGGCCAGCTCAGGGAGCTCCCCGAAGTCTGCCTAGAGCCTGGCCATCGCCTCCTCCGCAAGACCGCGTTCGATCACTGGCCAGACGGCCTGCACGGAGCTGAGTACCGTGGCGTTGCGGCTCCCGCCGAGCTCGCCGAGTCGGCCCACCTCCTCGGCGCAGGCGGCCATCTCGGCCAGGTCGCCGACGAGGTGAGCCTCGAGGCCGCGCCAGAGGACGGCGTACCAGGAGAAGAAGGGCTGGCGGAGGCGCGTCGCCAGGCGCTCGAACTCGCCGATGTCGAGCCTCGCCCCGGGCGTGTCGCCGCGCTCCAGTCGGGCGACCACCCGCAGCCGGAGCCCGAGCAGCTCCAGCCCGACGTCCGGCACGCGTCGGGCCAGCGCCACGATCTCGCCGGCCTGCTCCTCGCGGAGAGTGACGTGCGCCGGTCCGGCGACCGCGTCGCAGTGCGCCGCGAGCGCACCGGCCAGGGCCGCGGGGTCACCCAGACGTCGTGCCATGCGGACCGCTTCTTCGGCCAGCTCACACCGACGCTCGTCGGACGCCGTGAAGGACAGCGCGACCGAGAGCCGCGCCAGCACCTGGGACCGCCGGACCGAGTCGTCCGCGCCCAGTCGCGTCAGCCCCTCCTCGAGCAGGTCGGTCTGGACCCGGTCCCATAGCCGCACCTCGAAGCCGGCAAGGCCGGAAGCAAAGCCGAGAGCGGCGCGGGCGAAGAGATCGGGGTCCTCGGTCCTCCGCGCGATCTCGGCGGCCTCGAGGAACGCCTCGCGAGCCCGCTGGAGGTCACCCGCACTCGACCGGGTTTCACCCGCAAGCAGTACGAGGTCGGGGTAGCGCGCCGAGGCGGGATCGACCAGATCGATGGCACGATCGCACCAGCGCACTGACTCCTCGTGGGCCCACATCGACGCCGCCGCTCGGGAGGCCGCCTCCACTGCGGCGGCCACCGTGTCGACAGGGACCAGGGGGAGGGCCTGGATCAAGTGGTGCGCCCGCTCCGCGGTCTGTGCACCGGTGCGCAGATGCGCCCCCTCGATGAGCTCGGCCGCCTCCAGATGGAGCTGGCGACGGCGGGCCGGCGAGAGCGCGCCGTACACCGCGTCCCGGACCAGGGCATGGGTGAAGTCGAGCCGGTCGCCGTCCTGGGCCACCAGCCCCGCGGCGGCGAGCTGGTCGACCAGCGCGGCGAGCTCCGCAGGGGGTGTGCCCAGCAAGGCGCCGAGACGCGTGAGCGACAGGTAGGCACCGAGCACGGCCGCAGCACCCAGGGCGGCCGCTGCCGGCTGGGCCAGGCGTGCGACCCGGCGGCGGATGGTGGCATCCGCGGACTCGGGGAGGATCGAGGCGACCGAGCCGGCGCCGCGCGAGGCCGCCAGCCTCGCCATCTCCGAGACGAACAGCGGGTTGCCCCCGGTGCGTTCGTGGACGGCGTGGGTCTC
>JBDSXU010000170.1:0-2004 GCA_039926005.1 Marmoricola sp. | reverse complement strand
AACGCCGAGGCCCCGGAACAGATCTCGACGGCCATGCCTCCGGCGAAGTCGATGGTGCCGACGCGGTTGGCCAACCAACCGCCGGCGTGGTCCGCCCTGTCCAAGTCGAAGACCCAGTGTGCGACGGGCGCGTAGACGAGCACCGTCCAGACCGAGACGAACACGATCCAGGCACCGAACCTGGCCCGGTCGGCGATGGCACCGGAGACCAGGGCCCCGGTGATCACGCAGAACAGGCCCTGGAACATGGCGAACAGGATGATCGGCACGCTCAGCCACGTGTCGGCGCTCTCCGAGACGAGGTCCTGGAGGCCGAAGTGCTGCAGCGGATCGCCGACGAGCCCAACAGCAACATCGTCGCCGAACGCAATCGAGTAGCCGACGAGCACCCAGATCACGGTGATCGCAGCCAGCGCGCCGAAGGTCATCATCATCATGTTCAGCACACTCTTGGAGCGCACCATCCCGCCGTAGAACAACGCCAGCCCGGGCGCCATGAGCAGGACCAGGGCCGAGGCTGCGAGCAGCCAGGCGGTGTCGCCGGTGTCGATGCGCTGGAGGACGAGAGCCGGCGTACTGGTGAGGAGGGCCATGGCTGCACAGTGACGAAGCAGCGCCTCGCCCGTAGGCACATCCCACATGTCAGACACGGGGAGTGCGCCCACGGGCGAGGAGTTTGACCTGTCCGGAACCCTCAGGGCCCTTGACTAGGGGCTCAGGACCCGATCAGATGGCCGCCTCGTCGCGGTCTCCGGTGCGGACCCGAACCACGCTCTCGACGGGCGAGACCCAGACCTTGCCGTCACCGATGCGCCCGGTCTGCGCCGCCTTGACGACGATGCCGGACACGTCCTCGACATCGCCGTCGTCGACGACGATCTCGATGCGGATCTTCGGGACCAGGGCGATGTCGTACTCCGCCCCGCGGTAGACCTCGGTGTGGCCCTTCTGCCGGCCGTAGCCGCTGACCTCACTGACGGTCATGCCGGTGACTCCGAAGGCCTCCAGGGCAGAACGGACCTCTTCCCACTTGTGCGGCTTGATCACTGCGGTCACTAGCTTCATGCGTTCACTCCCCTCGCTTCGGCGTCGGACTGCATGGCTGGCGTGGGGGATGTCCCGCTCAGGAGGCTTGCTCCACCGGTGCGGGAGACGAAGTCGTAGGCCGTCTCACTGTGCTCGGTGAAGTCGATGCCCTCGACCTCGTCCTCTTCCTCGATGCGGAAACCGATCGTCTTGGAGATTGCGTAGCCGATGATCAGCGTCATCACGAAGGAGTACGTCAGGACGGCGAGGGCGCCCACGGTCTGGCGCCACAACTGGTCGACACCGCCGCCGTAGAACAGTCCGTCGACACCCGCGGAGGCGGAGGCCGATGCGAGGAACCCGACCGAGATGGTGCCCCAGAGACCACCGACGAGGTGCACACCGACGACGTCGAGCGAGTCGTCGACGTTGAACCTGTACTTCAGGCCGACGGCGAGCGCACACAGCACACCAGCAATGGCACCGACCGCGATGGCACCCAGCGGGGTGACCGAGGAGCAGGACGGCGTGATCGCGACCAGTCCGGCCACTACACCCGAGGCAGCACCGAGCGACGTGGCGTGCCCGTCCCGGAGGCGCTCGACGACGAGCCAGCCGAGGGCCGCGGCACCGGTCGCCACCATGGTGGTGACCCAGACCTCGGCGGCCTGACCGTTGGCGGAGAGCGCCGAGCCGGCGTTGAACCCGAACCAGCCGAACCAGAGCAGACCGGCCCCGAGCATCACCAGCGGCAGGTTGTGCGGACGCATGGGGTCCTTCTGCCAACCCACGCGCCTGCCGAGAACGATGGCCAGAGCCAGGCCTGCGGCACCGGCGTTGATGTGCACCGCGGTTCCACCCGCGAAGTCGATGGCGAGGAGCTTGTTGGCGACCCAGCCGCCCTTCTCGGACTCGGCGCCGTCGAACGCGAACACCCAGTGGGCAACCGGGAAGTAGACGATCGTTGCCCAGATGCCG
>JBDSXU010000169.1:0-4054 GCA_039926005.1 Marmoricola sp. | reverse complement strand
CATCCAGTCGAGCGCGATGTCAGCCGCGACCTCTGGGGTGTTCATCGGGTAGAAGTGGCCGACCCCTTCGATGACGTGGAGCTGCGCGCCTGGGACGAGTCTGGCCAGTTCCCGGGCATTGTCCGGCGGAAGCAGACGATCTCGCTCACCATGCATCACCAGACACGGCGCCTGCACCCGGTTCAGCCTGGACGCAGCGTCGTGTCTGCTGGCGGCCAGTGCCTGCTGTAGCGCTCCCCACCAGCTCACCGATTCCGCACCTGGTATCGGTGCGTGGCTCCCGAGCACGCTAGAAGCCATAGTCGACACCCTTGCTGGAGTGGCTGCTGATCCGCCCGCAGTCGTGCTCCCCAGAACCAGCGTCCGGACCCGGTGGGGAGCTCGGATCGCCATCTCCTGGGCGACCATTCCGCCCAGTGACACCCCATGCACGTGCGCGGACTCGTAGCCCAGGTACCCGAGCACTTCAAGCGCGTCCTCGGCCATCCTGCCGGTCGTCAGCTGACGGATGGTCGATCTGGTGCGGCCCGATCCCCTGGCGTCAAAGACGATGCAGGTGTAGCCGGTCGAGAACTGGGCGACATAGCGCTCCATCGCCGTCGAGGTCACCACGAACCCAGAGAGCCAGAGCAGCGGCGGCCCCTGACCGAGCACAGAGTAGGCAATACCGCTGGGAGTGACGCCAGATCTCATCAGTCTCCTGGCTCCGGAAACAGCTCCAACCGATCGAACGATTCGATCCTTCAACACGGTACGCGACCGGCCAGGTTCCCGAACGCGTGGTGTCTAATGAAGCAACCAGTTGATTGGAGAGGAGGCGCCGTGGGACGCCGACCGGGCATCGACGGACGCGAGCTGATCCTGGCCGCCGCCTTCCAGCTGTTCGCGGAACAGGGCATCGATGCCGTCTCAATCCGCGCCGTCAACCGTGAGGCGGGACTGGGACCTGCGTCGGTGCACTACCACTTCGGCACCAAGGAAGCCCTGGTGGACGCAGTCATCGACACCTATGGCGATTCAGTGATCGAGTCCATCAAGTCGCGCGCCCAGGAGATCGTGGCGTCCAAGCAACCAGCCACGGCACGAGACCTGGTCACGATGCTGGCCGAACCCTATGTGCACCTGCTGTCCGCTCACCGTCACGATGGCCATGCGTGGTTGCGGATCGTCAGCGCGGTGGCTCACAGCCAACCCGATCGCCTGCTCGACCGCTCCTCGACGCGGCTGACCCGGTCCGCGGCTCAGCACGTGTACCCCGACACCTCCCCCGAGAGGATCCGACGGGCGATGCAGATGTGCTCCACGCTCCTGATCACCCACCTCGCCTCGGAGAAGGGGTCGCGCAGGACGGCAGGCCACGACCTCGATCTGTTGATCGACTTCCTGACCGCCGGGCTCGACGGAGCACTCACAGGCGCCGGGTCCAGCGCCTCGCATTCGTCGACCGCCTCCTGACCGGCCACAACGAAGATCGACGGAGCGAACAACCGGTCAGCTGATCGATTCCTGTGTTTGAATGAGCATGCCTCCACCGATTGGAACGAGCGTCTATGAACTGGATCACCGATCTGCGGCCCAAGGTTGACGCCGGGCTCCTGATGGCTGCCCGGACCAGTCAGGCCCTTGCCATCGTCTCGGTGGACAGCGCTCTGGGTCTTGCCGCCCGAAGCCGTGTTGTCCCCGTGCAGCTGCTCAAGCGGCTCAACTCCGAGATCGGGAAGCGGCTGGTCGGAAATCCTGCCGCGTTCCTCGACGAGTCATACGACGTGACGCAACGCCTGCTCGACGTTCATCGCGAGTTCGCGCAGCGGCTTTTCGAAGTGCTGGACCCCCGTCCTGACATGAGTGCCGAGACACCTGACCCGTCGTCGGGTCGCGTGCTCCCCTTTCCCGCCCGCGTCGCCCACTCGGGCCGCTAGGAGTTCGCCTTGCTGTACGACGCCTACGAAGTTCGTCGCACCGTGCAGAAAAGCGTGGCGAATGTGCTCGACGTGCAGACGCGCGCGCTGAGTGCCCTCCCCTCCGCGGTTGGGTCGAGCTATCCCGTTCGTGCTGCCCTCGCAGCGACCCAGGTCGTCCAGGCGCTTCAGCTGACCCACGAACGTCCTGAGTTCGGGATCACCGCCGTGTTGTCGGAGGATCTGGCTGTCGACGTCCACGAAGAGACTGTCACTGGAACCGAGTTTGCGTCGCTGGTCCGGTTCGTCAAGGCCGATGGCTCCTCAGACGGGCAGCCCAAGGTTCTCATCGTCCCTGGATTGGCGGGGCATTTCGCCACGCTCGTGCGCGCGACCATCTCCACGATGCTGCGGGACCACGACGTCTACGTCGTCGATTGGCGCAACGCTCGCGACGTACCGGTGTCGGCGGGAGCCTTCGGCCTCGACGACTACATCGAGCACCTGATCTCGTTCCTGCGCACGATTGGCCCCGGGACTCACCTGCTGAGTGTGTGCCAGCCGGCCGTCGCATGCCTCGTGGCCGCTTCCGCGATGGCCGAGGACCTGGACCCTGCGCAGCCGGCTAGTCTCATCCTGCTGGCTGGCCCTGTGGACACGCGTGTCAACCCCAGCCGGGTGAGCCGATTCGCCGAGCGGCAGTCTGTGGCCGCATTGGAGGGCATGGCTGTTCATACCGTGCCCGGCAAGTTCGCTGGCGCCGGTCGCCGGGTCTATCCCGGGTTCCTGCAGATCAGCGCCTTCATCGGCATGGACCCGCGCCGGCACCTCAAAGCCTTTCGCGGGCTCTTCGGCGACCTTCACCGCGACGACGCCGTCGCGGCGGCCAAGACCACAGCCTTCTACGGCGAGTACTTCGCGGTTCTCGACATCGCAGCAGAGTTCTATCTGGAAACAGCTCATCGCGTCTTCATCGCGAACGACCTGCCGCAAGGCAAGTTCACCTTCCGAGGCCGAGTGGTCGACCCGACGGTCATCGAGTCGGCCTTGTTCACCATCGAGGGCAGCCTCGACGAGATGTGTTGCCCGGGGCAGACTCAGGCAGCACACGCACTCTGCACAAGCATCCCGCAGGAGCGGAGAAAACATCTCCTCCAGGAGGGTGTCGGCCACTACGGCGTGTTCGCCGGTTCCGTGTTCGACGGGCAGATCTACCCGCAAATCCGCGAGTTCATCACCCTTGCGTCGGTGCTGCCCACCACGTAGCCGTGCACGGCTCGAAAAGAGTCGGTCAGCCGGGCGCGGCAGGTTCGCCGTACGTCTGCCGCAGGTCACGTTTGAGGATCTTCCCACTGGGATTCGTTGGTAGCGCCTCCGCGAAGGCGATGGACTTGGGTCGCTTGTAGCCGGCCAGCCGTTCTCGGCAGTGTGCGTACACCATCTCCTCGGTCAGCAGTGCCCCCGGCGCTCGCACGATCACTGCGGCCACGGCCTCGATCCAATGGGGGTGTGGAAGCCCGAACACCGCCACCTCGTCGACGCCATCGAGCTCGTAGAGGATCTCCTCGACCTCACGGCTTGCTACGTTTTCGCCGCCGGTCTTGATCATGTCCTTCTTCCGGTCTACCACGGAGAGGTAGCTGTCCTCGGTGAGGATGCCGAGGTCGCCAGAGTGGAACCAGCCACCACGAAACGCGTCCGTCGTCTGGTCGTCGCGGCGGTAGTAGCCGAGCGTGGCGTGCGGGCTGCGGTGCACTATTTCTCCGATCTCACCGGTCGGGACGTCGTTGTCGTCCTCGTCCACGACACGTGTCTCAACATTGAGCGCGGCGCGTCCGGCGGAACCGGCTCTGGAGTCCTGCTCTTCGGGCCGCAGGATGGTGGCCAGGGGCGCCATCTCGGTCTGTCCGTAGAAGTTCCACAACCGCAGGTGAGGCAATCGTTGGCGTATCTCGCGGAGCACCTCGACAGGCATGGCGGATGCGCCGTAGTAGCCCTTGACCAAGCTGGAGAGGTCCCGTTCGTCGAATGCGGGATGTCTGAGCAGGGAGATCCACACGGTGGGGGGACAGAAGAGCTTGGTGACCTGTTCGCGTTCGATGGTCTCCAGCATCGCGGCGGGGTCCGGACTCGGCAGGATGATGCTGGTGGCACCC
>JBDSXU010000168.1:0-9437 GCA_039926005.1 Marmoricola sp. | reverse complement strand
TGCCTGCACGAGGAGACCCACCGCGTGCAGTTCACCGCGGTGCCCTGGATGACCGATCACCTCCGAACGGAGATGGGCAGCATCATCGGCTCGGTGCAGGCCGACCCTGCGGCGCTCCTGGGTGATGCCGCCCGCAAGATCGGTGACCTGATCACCGGCAAGACCGACGGCAGCCTGCTCGACCTGTTCTCCAGCCCGGAGCAGAAGGCCGTGATCGAGCGGATCACCGGCGTGATGAGTCTTCTGGAGGGGCACGCCGACGTGGTGATGGACGGGGTCGGCCCCGAGGTCATCCCATCCGTGGCCGACATCCGGCGCAAGTTCACCCAGCGCCGCAAGGGCGTCGGTGCACTCGACCGCTTGCTGCGCCGACTGATGGGCCTGGACCAGAAGATGGCGCAGTACCGCGACGGCGCTGTGTTCGTCCGCGCCGCCGTCGACAAGGTCGGCATGGAGGGCTTCAACGCCGTATGGGCCGAGCCGGCCAACCTGCCCACCAAGAAGGAGATCCTCGACCCGTCGTTGTGGATCGCCCGCGTGCACGGCTGAGTCCGTGCAGCTCCACCCAGCGGTGGCCGCCGTCCGCCTCGCCGTACGCCGCAGCCTTGCCGATCTCGAGCCCGGCGACACCGTCGTGGTCGCCTGCTCCGGCGGGGCCGACTCGCTCGCGCTCCTGTCCGCCTCCGTCTTCGAGGCGGCCCGGGACTCGTGGCAGGTGATCGGTGTGACGGTCGACCACGGGCTTCAGGAGGGGTCGGCCGAACACGCGGGCCGGGTCGTCGAGTGGATGCGCCGCCTCGGTGTGGCCGAGTCGGTGACCGCCCGGGTGCGCGTCGAGGCGCCCGGGATCGGTCCGGAGGCTGCCGCACGTGAGGCGCGGTACGCCGTACTCGGTCAGATCGCGGAGCGGTTCTCTGCCCGCGTCGTACTCCTCGGGCACACGCTCGACGACCAGGCGGAGACGGTTCTGCTCGGGCTGGCGCGGGGCTCAGGGGGGCGGGCGCTGCAGGGGATGCGGCGTGCCTTCGAGGTCTACCGTCGGCCGTTGCTCGATCTTCCTCGCACCGACACCGAGACTGCTTGCCTGTCCGAGGGGATCGAGTTCTGGACCGACCCGCACAACAGCGAGGAGCGGTTCTCCCGCGTGCGGGTGCGCACGAGAGTGCTGCCGGTGCTGGAGGAGGAGCTCGGCCCTGGCGTGGCCGAGACATTGGCGCGCACGGCCGACCTGCTGCGGACGGACACGGCGTACCTCGACGCGGTGGCCGCGGCGGCGCTGGACACTGCCCGCGAAGGGGGAGGACTCGCCGTGACGGAGCTGGAGCCCATGGCCGACGCGATCCGGACCCGGGTCCTCCACCTGGCCGCTCTCGAGGCCGGAGCGCTCCCAGCGGAGCTGTTCCACACCCATGTCCTCGAGATCGACCGCCTGCTCAGCGACTGGCACGGCCAGAAGTGGGTCGACCTCCCCGGTCACGTCCGCGCCGCCCGACACGCGGGCCTGCTGGTCTTCGAGAACGCGCCCCGGGCGGGATAGTCCGAGACGACCCGGGCCTGTTGGTCTTAGTGAACACGCCCCGGGCCGGATAGTCCGAGACGGCCGGCCTGTTGGTCTTAGTGAACACGCCCCGGGCCGGATAGTCCGAGACGCTTACGTCGTCGATGTCCGTTTTGTACGGCGAGAACGTCTCGGACTATCCGGGGAACCACGGAAACGTCTCGGACTATCCGAACTACCCCAACACCCCAACACCCCAACACCCCAACACCCGAACCGCAGTGCGACCCTCAGAGGAGGGCAGCGGCCAGCAGGCGGAGGGTGTCCTCGCGGGCGGGAGAAGCGTCGGACGGGGTACCGATGAAGGCACCGGCGACCGGGTGGACCATCACCTCGTCCACCTGATACTTCCCAGCCAGCTCGGCGATCTCGGAGGCGGCGGAGTCCGGCGTACCGATGACCCAGCGGGAGCGCATCGACTGGAGCAGGCCGAGGTGGGCATCGGCGACCGGGTCCTTCTCGGCCTCCTCGACCAGCCGCTGGGCCTGTAGCCGGCCGCCGGTGCGCAGCGTGACCATCGCCTCGAGTTGGGGGAGCGCGAGACGGTCGGCTCCCTCCCGGGTCTCGGCGACCGACGCGTTGACCGTTAGGAAGGTGCGCGGCTCCGTCAACGCCTCGGAGGGTTGGAAGTTCGAGCGGTACAACGCGAGTGCCTCGGCCGTGCCCTGCCCGGAGAAGTGGTGTGCGAAGACGTATGGCAGGCCACGCTCGGCGGCGAGCCGGGCCGAGTAGTCAGAGGACCCGAGCAGCCACACCGGCGGGACCGACGTGGCGTGTGGCGTCGCGTTGAGCGGGTGCATGCGTCCGTTCACCTGGATGCCAACTCCACCGGGACTCATCATCGAGACCACGTTGTCGACGTACGACGGGAACCGGGCCGCTGCGTCATCCTCGACCCCGCCGGCGCCGTGTCGTAGCGCATAGCTGGTGACCGGGTCGGATCCCGGCGCACGCCCGATGCCCAGGTCGATCCGGCCGGGGTACGCCGCCTCGAGCAGCGCGAACTGCTCGGCGACCACCAGCGGCGCGTGGTTCGGGAGCATCACCCCACCGGAGCCGACCCGGATCCGTTCGGTCGCCGCCGCCACCATCGCGATCAGCAGGGGCGGGTTGGTCGCCGCTACGGCGGGCATGTTGTGGTGCTCGGCCAGCCAGTAGCGGCGGTACCCGGTCTCATCGGCCAGCCGGGCGAGTCGCCGGGTGGCGGCGAGGGCGTCGCCTGTGGTCTGGTCGCTGCGGACGGGAACCAGGTCGAGAACGGAGAGGTGCATGTCCGCCCCAACACCCCGATGCGCTCAGGACTTCCCGGTCAGGGCACCTCATAGCTGAGTACATAGACGTGGGCGCCGTCCTCGACGCTGAGCGCCAGGGTGCCGCTGAGGCCACTGAGCTCCCCGGTGCCACTGCCGGGCACGACCTCGTAGACCTGGTGCGTCTCGCCGCCCAGCATCGTGCCGAACTGCTGCAACGCGAACCGGCCGTTCCGGTCTCCCACGACCCCATCGACCACCTCCATCGCGACATAGCCGGCGCAACCGGCGCCGGGGTCACCGCCGGAGATCATGAGTCCCCACCCGGTCGCCTCGATCCCACCGCTCCATGTCTTGCGCAACGTCATCTGCCCGAGGCCCTCGGTGTCGGGGTCCTGCGGGCGCTGGGCGATGTCGACGGCGAAGGTGCCGCGGGCGGTCTGGTTCATCCATCCATCATGGGTGGGCCACTTCCCGACCGGCAACGAGCCCCACCGGCGCCTGTGGCAGGCTTTCGTACATGGACGCAGCGGACGTCGAAGGCGACCTGGTCAACATCTTGTTCACCGAGAAGCAGATTCTCGACCGACTGGGCGAGCTGGCCCGGGAGATCGAGCGCGACTACGAGGGCGAAGATCTGCTCATCGTGGGGGTTCTGCGCGGCGCGGTGATGGTGATGGCCGACCTCGCCCGCGCGCTCGACCGCCACGTCGAGATGGACTGGATGGCCGTATCGTCCTACGGGTCGGGCACCAAGAGCTCGGGCGTCGTACGCATCCTCAAGGACCTCGACACCGACATCAGCGGTCGGCACGTGCTGATAGTCGACGAGATCATCGACACCGGCCTCACCCTGATGTGGCTGACCTCGAACCTGAACTCGCGCAACCCCGCCTCGGTGGAGATCTGCACGCTGCTGCGCAAGCCGGATGCCCAGAAGATGAACGTCGATCCGAGGTACGTCGGCTGGGACATCCCCAACGAGTTCGTGGTCGGCTACGGCCTCGACTACAACGAGAAGTACCGCAACCTCAGGGACGTCGGCACTCTCGCGCCCCACGTCTATTCCTAGGCCGAGCCGGGCGGCGTCGTGCTGCGCTGTGGACCTACCTGAGAGTATTGCGCGGTGAAGCGAATTGTGCGTAGTCCATGGCTTTGGATCCCGGTGGCCGTGGTCGGTGTCCTGCTGGCCCTGCAATACCTCGTGCCCAACGGGGGATACACCGAGATCGAGACCTCCAAGATGGTCAGCGACATCAACACGGGCAAGGTCAAGGAGATCACCTTCAAGGACGGGGGTGACCAGCAGATCCAGGCCACCCTCGACGACGGCAAGAAGGTCATGGCGACCTGGGTGGGTGGCCAGCAGATCCGGCTGGTCAGGGCCGTCCAGGCCCAGGTGGACAAGGGCACGATCGAGAAGTTCAACGTCAAGAACCCCAAGCCGAGCCTGCTCGGCCAGATCCTCGGCACCGTCTTGCCGTTCATCCTGATCATCGGCCTCTTCCTCTTCTTGATGAACCAGGTGCAGGGCGGCGGCGGCCGGGTGATGCAGTTCGCGAAGTCCAAGGCCAAGCTGATCAGCAAGGACATGCCCAAGACCACGTTCGCGGACGTGGCCGGGTGCGAGGAGGCGATCGAGGAGCTCGGTGAGATCAAGGAGTTCCTGCAGGAACCTGCCAAGTTCCAGGCCGTCGGCGCCAAGATCCCCAAGGGCGTGCTGCTCTACGGCCAGCCCGGAACCGGCAAGACGCTGCTCGCCCGCGCTGTCGCGGGTGAGGCGGGCGTGCCGTTCTACTCGATCTCCGGTTCGGACTTCGTCGAGATGTTCGTAGGCGTCGGCGCCTCCCGCGTGCGCGACCTGTTCGAGCAGGCCAAGGAGAACGCTCCGGCCATCGTGTTCATCGACGAGATCGACGCCGTCGGTCGCCACCGCGGCGCCGGCATGGGCGGTGGCCACGACGAGCGCGAGCAGACGCTCAACCAGCTCCTCGTCGAGATGGACGGCTTCGACGTACGAGGCGGCGTCATCCTGATCGCCGCGACCAACCGTCCCGACATCCTCGACCCCGCCCTGCTGCGTCCCGGTCGCTTCGACCGCCAGATCAGCGTCGACGCCCCCGACCTCAACGGCCGCAACCAGATCCTCAAGGTGCACGCCCGCGGAAAGCCGATGGCCCCCGACGTGGACCTGCTCTCCGTTGCGCGCCGTACGCCGGGGTTCACCGGCGCCGACCTCGCCAACGTGCTCAACGAGGCAGCGCTGCTGACAGCCCGCAACAACGGCAAGCTGGTCGACAACGCGGCGCTCGACGAGGCGATCGACCGGGTCATCGCCGGACCTCAGAAGCGCACCCGCCTGATGAGCGAGAAGGAGCGGATGATCACGGCCTACCACGAAGGCGGACACGCCCTCGTCGCCGCGGCGCTCCCCGGCACCGACCCGGTGCACAAGGTGACGATCCTTCCGCGCGGGCGGGCGCTGGGCTACACGATGGTGCTGCCCGACGAGGACAAGTACTCCCAGACCCGCTCCGAGATGCTCGACAAGATGGCCTACATGCTCGGTGGCCGCGCTGCGGAGGAGATGGTCTTCCACGACCCGACCACAGGTGCCGGGGACGACATCGAGAAGGCCACCGCGCTGGCCCGTGCCATGGTCACCCAGTACGGCATGACCGAGCGGCTCGGCGCGATCAAGCTCGGCGAGACCCAGGGTGAGCCGTTCCTGGGCCGCGACATGGGGCACGCCAGGAACTACTCCGAGGATGTCGCCGCGATCGTCGATGAGGAGACCAAGAAGCTGCTGGCGACCGCGCACCAGGAAGCCTTCGACATCCTCGAGGAGAACCGGGATGTGCTCGACTCGCTCGTGCTCGCCCTGATGGAGAAGGAGACGCTCGACAAGGAGCAGATCGCCAAGGTCTTCGAGCCCCTGCGTCGACGCTCCAGGCGCCCGGCGTGGACCGGCTCCCCGGACCGGAACCCGTCCAGCATCCCACCGGTGGTGATCCCGGAGAAGGTGCGTGTGGCCGCGGCAGCGGGGGCGACCGCCGATGACGACGCCCAGAGCGCAGTCGTCATCACGCCCCCGGGCGCGGGCGGCGACGTCCACGGCGACCCCGGTCTGGGAGGCAACGCACCCACCCCACCCACACCGGGCCCATGACGATCGATCCCATGGGCGGAGGCCACGGAGCCATCGCCGAGTTCGACCACGACCGGGCAGCGGCAGCGGTGCGCGAGCTACTCATCGCGATGGGGGAGGACCCCGAGCGCGAGGGCCTGCGCGACACGCCTGCCCGGGTCGCCAGGGCTTACGCCGAGCTGACCCAGGGTCTGCACCAGACGCCCGAGCAGGTGCTCAGCACCACCTTCGACATCGGCCACGACGAGATGGTGCTGGTGCGCGACATCGAGCTGTGGTCGATGTGCGAGCACCACCTGGTGCCGTTCACCGGCGTGGCCCATGTCGGCTACATCCCCAACGAGAACGGCAAGATCACCGGGCTCTCCAAGCTGGCCCGGCTGGTCGACGTCTACGCCAAGCGGCCGCAGGTCCAGGAACGGCTGACCACCCAGGTCGCCGACGCGATGGTCGACATCCTCGAGGCCCGCGGCGTGATCGTGGTGATCGAGGCCGAACACCTCTGCATGACCATGCGGGGCGTGCGCAAGGCAGGTGCCCGCACGATCACCTCAGCCGTGCGGGGCATCATGCACCGCCCGGCGACCCGTGCCGAGGCGATCTCACTGATCAACGCCGCGCGATGACCCCCCGCGCATGAGCCAGCGCCCATGAATGAGCGGGAGTCGTGGATCACCGGTTTGCCGATGCTGCCCCGGCCCCTGGTCATGGGGGTGGTGAACGTCACGCCGGACTCCTTCTCCGACGGCGGTCGCTTCGAGACCACCGACTCCGCCATCGCCCATGGGCTGCTCCTGCACCGGCAGGGCGCGGACGTCCTCGACATCGGTGGTGAGTCGACGCGCCCCGGCGCAACGCGTCCGCTGGTCGCCGAGGAGCTCGACCGGGTGGTCCCGGTGATCCGGGCACTGGCCGCCGACGGCGTCGCCGTCTCGGTGGACACGATGCGCCACGAGGTGGCCGAGGCTGCCCTGCAGGCGGGCGCCGTACTGGTCAACGACGTCTCCGGTGGCTTGGCCGACCCCCAGGTCCTGGCCGTGGTCGCCGAGCACGGTGCGGCGTACGTCGCGATGCACTGGCGGGCTCACTCCGAGGTGATGCAGCAGCTCGCGTCGTACGACGATGTGCTGGTCGAGGTTCGCGACGAGCTCTCCCAGCGCCTCGACGCCGCCCGGGTGGCGGGTGTCCCGGAGGACCGGTTGGTCATCGACCCGGGCCTGGGTTTCGCCAAGACCGCCGAGCACAACTGGGAGCTGCTCCGGCGGCTCCCGGAGCTGGAGACCCTCGGCGTGCCCATCCTGGTCGGGTCGAGCCGCAAGTCCTTCCTCGGTTCCCTCCTGGCAGGGTCGGACGGCTCCCCGCGACCCGTTCTCGACCGCGAGGATGCCAATGTGGCGTTGACCACGATCGCGGCGACCCAGGGTGTGTGGGCTGTCCGCGTGCATGAGGTCCGGGCCAGCCTGGATGCGATCAAGGTGGTCTCCCGATGGCGGGGAGACGAATGAGCAGTGGAGTTCGTGCAGGTCAGGGCCCTGACGGCGGAGACCTGGGATCCGCCGTTCCGGTCGTGGAGAACCCGCCGGTAGTCTCTGACCACCATGACCGACCAGCTCTCACCCCATCTCGGGGACCATCTCTGCGTGCGCGGCATCGCCGTGCACGGCCATCACGGCGTCTTCGACTTCGAGCGCCGTGACGGGCAGGAGTTCGTGATCGACCTGGTCTTGGGTATGGACACCCGCCCTGCTGCGCGCAGCGACGATTTGCAGGACACGGTCGACTACGGAACCCTCGTGGATGAGGTCCGATCGGCCGTGGCGAACGACCCGGTCGATCTCATCGAGACCCTGGCGCAGCGGATCGCGGACGTGTGTCTGTCCCGTGCGCAGATCGAGAACGTTGAAGTGACCGTGCACAAGCCGCACGCCCCGATCCAGGCGACGTTCGACGATGTCGCCCTGACCATCAAGCGGAGCCACAAGTGACAGAGTCCCCGAACCCCAACATCGTCGACGCCGACAGCCTCACGGGCGAGATGCATCCCATCCGCCGCGCGGTGCTGTCGATCGGCTCCAACCTGGGCGAACGCCGCGCCAGCCTGCAGGGGGCCGTCAATTCGATCGCCGACACCCCCCAGGTGTGGGTGACCGCAGTCTCCCCGGTCTATGAGACCGACCCGGTGGACGCACCCGAGGGATCCAGAGAGTTCCTCAACGCCGTCATCTGCCTGGACACCACGCTCTCCGCCCGCACCCTGATGGAACGTGCGCTCGCCGTCGAGTCGGCCTACGGCCGCGAGCGGGATGGGGAGCGCAATGCGCCGCGCACCCTCGACGTCGACCTGATCGTGCTCGGTGACCGGCGCTCGGACGAGGTCGACCTGATCCTGCCGCACCCGCGGGCAGGCGAGCGCGCCTTCGTGCTGGTCCCCTGGCTCGATGTCGAGCCCGACGCCGAGATCCCGGGTGTGGGCCCCGTGGCCGAGCTGGTGGAGAAGACGGGTCGCGACGGCATGAAGCTGCGCGAGGACATCGAGCTCGAGTTCGGCTGAGTCCTCGTGAGGCCCTGCCTGAGGTGCAGCACGTGAGCGTGCCCGAACCCGACGAGGAGCTCGAGCCGCCGCAGGGTCGAATCCGCCCGACCGGACCCGGCCCGCTGGTCATCGCCGGGGTGGTCGGTCTGGTGCTCGGCTGGGCAGTGCGTCCGCTCTGCCTGCGCCTGGAGTACTCCGAGCCCGACATCTCGCTCCTCTCGGTCGCCCTGTTGTTCTTCGCGTCCGCGATCATCGGCGGCTCGGCGTACCTCACGCACAAGACGGTGCAGCGCGACCGCTTCGCACTGGCGCACCACCAGGCCGTCAACCGGCTGGTCCTCGCGAAGGCATGCGCGCTGGTGGGTGCGTTGCTCACCGGGTGCTACCTCGGCTACGCAATGGCCCAGCTCGGTGTCGGTGACCCAGCCGGTGTCACCCGGTTGTGGCGCTCCTTCGTGGCCGCGTCCGGGGCAGCGGCCGTGACCACCTCAGCCGTCTTCCTGGAGCTTGCGTGTCGCGTCCCGCGTGACCACGAGTAGCCATTTAGGATGCGCCACATGGCCGCCTCACGCACCTCCATGCGCCGTCGTCAGCGCAGCGTCAGGGTGACCGTCTCGGTCGCCCTGCTCGCCGTGGCCACCCTCGCCGTCCTGGCCTCTCTCCCGGCGCAGTCGCCGCTGTGGCTCAGCATCGCGTCCGTCTCGGCGTTGCTGCTGTCCGGGGGAGCCCTGCGGATCATGTGGACAGAGGTGCTGGCGTCGCGGCGCGAGAACGCCGCGGACCGCGCTGCTGCGGCAGCCGCCTATCGCACGCTGTTCGGCGTCCGGGCTGCTGAGCACGCCGAGTTCACCACCGCGATGACCGAGCGCCTTGCGCAGGCCCACCTCTCCCAGCGTGAGCTGGAAGGCCTGGTCACCCACCACGAGTCCCGCGCCCAGCGTGCCGAGT
>JBDSXU010000167.1:0-2694 GCA_039926005.1 Marmoricola sp. | reverse complement strand
CGAGGTCGAAGGCGCCGTGGTGGCGCTGGCCATTGACGAAGAACGTCGGCGTGCCGGACACCCCGCTCACGTCGGCCGACTCCACGTCCTGGGCGACCCGTGCCTGGTGGACCCCGCGCTTGAGGTCCCCGTGGAGGCGGTCCGGGTCGAGACCCAGCTGCTCGGCGTACCGCATCAGGTCGGTGGGTCGCAGGGCGTCCTGGTGCTCGAACAGCAGGTCGTGCATCGGCCAGAACGCACCCTGCGCCCCCGCCGCCTCGGCGGCCTCGGCGGCGAGCTGCGCCCGGGGGTGTACGTCGGTCAGGGGCAGGTGTCTAAAGACGTACCTGACCTCGCCGTCGTCGAGCAGCTCACGCACGACCGGCTCCGCCTGCCCGCAGTAGGGGCACTCGAAGTCGCCGAACTCGATCACCGTGACCGGCGCGTCGGCCGGTCCCCGGACGTGGTCGCGCTCGAGATCCACTTCGGGCACCAGGTCCTGGATCAGGCTGGCGTCGCCCAGCAGGGCCCGCGCGAGACGGTGAGGTGGGAAAAGCCCCACGAGTCGCACGATGGTCCACGTCAGCACCGAGGCGACGACCACGGCGGACAAAGTGCCGAGCTTGGCCTCGGCAAGCTCGGTGCCCTCGAATGCGCGGGTCGCGATCAGCAACGCCACCGTGAAGCCGATGCCCGAGATGGTGCCGCTGCCGAGCACTGCTGCCCAGCCGACCGGAGGCCGCACCCGGCCGCGGCTGATCCGGGTCACCGCCCACGAGGTGGTGACCACGGCGACTGGCTTGCCGACGACGTACCCGATCAGCACCCCGAGGGTCACGGGGGTCGTGTAGGCGTGCCTGAGGAAGCTGCCGTCGAGCACGATCCCGGCGTTGGACAGGGCGAAGACCGGGACGATCACATAGCTCGTCCACGGGTGGTAGAACGTCTGCAGCCGGGCGTTCGGCGACAGCGTCGAGGTCAGGCCGGCCGTCGCCGACCGGGCCAGCTCGGGAGTCGGCTGCTCGCGGAACTCGCGCACGAGGCCGGTCGCGTCCTCCAGCTCACTTCGGTTGGGGGTGTACGCCGGGGCAGCCAGCCCGATCGCCAGACCGGCGACGAGGGGGTCCACACCGCTGGACATCAGCGCCGCCCAGATGGCGGCTCCGAGGGCCACGAACAGCCATCGCTGTTGCATCTTCAGCCGGACCCCGCCGACGAGGAGAGCGAAGACTGCCACGGCGACGAGGAGCGGCACCAGCGCGATCCGGTCGCTGTAGACGACAGCGATCACCACCAGGGCAGCCAGGTCGTCGACCACGAACACAGTGACCAGGAAGATGCGCACCCGGTCGGGCACCCGTCGTCCCAGCAGGGAGAGCACCCCCAGCGCCAGCGCGGTGTCGGTGGACATCGCGATGCCCCAGCCATGGGCACTGGCCCGCCCCGCGTTGAAGGCCAGATAGATGAGCACCGGGACCACCATCGCGGCCAGGCCGACGGCGACCGGCAGGATGAACCGACGACGTTCCCGGAGGTCACCGAGGTCGAACTCGCGACGGGTCTCCAGGCCGACGACGAGGAAGAACAGGGTCATCAGCCCGCTGTTGACCCACTCCCGCAGGTCATAGGACATGGCGGCAGATCCCAGCTCGACTGAGAACTTCGTCTCCCACAGCGAGTCGTAGGACGACGCGTCGAGGTTGGCCCAGACCAGTGCCAAGACGACCGCCAGGACGAGCACGCCGGCGCTGCCGGACTCAGTCTGCAGGAACGCTCGGAGCGGGGCGGAGCGACCGCGTGGCCACAGCGTGCGGCCTCGCCAGATCGAAGCAACGGGCTGTGAGTCCGTCATGGGGCTCCGTTCGTGTGAGAGACGGTCAACCGGGTCAACCGGAACTCGTCCCCGGCGATTCCGTCGTGAACGGCTATGCCCGCAGGCGCCGCCTGCCCTAGGCGTCGACCCGTAGGTTTCGCACATGACGCGAACAGCACTCGTCCTGGGCGGCGGCGGCATAACTGGCATCGCCTGGGAGCTCGGCATCCTCAAGGGGCTCGCCGACGCGGGGGTTGACCTCAGTGGAGCCGACCTGGTGGTCGGAACGTCGGCCGGATCGGTGGTCGGGGCCCAGATGACCGGTGGACGATCGCTGGAGGAGCTCTACGAGACCCAGCTCCCTCCCGCCGACACCGCGATCGGGGCCGAGTTGTCGAGGTGGACGATGCTCAGGCTGATCCGCTCCCGGATCGGGATGGAGGCCTGGCCCGACCGCAAACGTCGCCCTGGCCAGCGGCGCCGACGTGGTCATCGTGATCGCCCCGCTGCCGCAGGCGTTCAGCAAGGCCACCTCGATCAGGTCGCAGCTCGCGGAAACGGGAGCCCGGCGCACGGCAGTGGTCACGCCTGACGAGAAGGCGCTCCTCGACATCGGCAAGAACGTCCTCGACCCGAGCAGACGTGCCGACGCCGCACGGACTGGCCTGCGCCAGGCCGACGACATCGCCGAGAAGGTGCGCAAGGCCTGGACCTGAAAGGTGCGCAGCGAACGACAGTTGCCCTCGCCTGGGTGTGAATCCGTCCGAGGTCATCGGCCAACGCAGATGGCACCAACGAGAAGGATCACCAGAGGACCTCGTAGATGTGGCCGTCGGTGCCGCGGAAGACCACGTGCTGGGTGTTGGGCCCCTCGACCGTGAACGCGGCCGGGTCGTCTGCCG
>JBDSXU010000166.1:0-3942 GCA_039926005.1 Marmoricola sp. | reverse complement strand
GAGAGGTACGCCGAGTTCGACGCCGAGGCCCGCTTCTCGGTCACCGGGATCCACACCGAGGAGTCGTCGATCTGTCGTTCCGGTGAGGTGCTGCAGGGTCTGATCAAGCCGCACGAGTGCGCCGCGTTCGGCAAGGAGTGCACGCCGCGCAACCCGCTCGGCGCGACGATGGTCTCCTCCGAGGGTGCCTGCGCTGCCTACCACGCCTACCGGCGGCTCGACCTGGTGGAAGCCTGATGGCCGCGGCCAGCGACCTCGGGGGGCTCGACTTCGAGGGCTGGGTGTGCCCCGCCCCGCTGAGGGACACCCCCACCATCGTGATGGGCCACGGCGGTGGTGGAGCGATGTCCGCAGAGCTGATCGAGCAGCTGTTCCTGCCCGGCTTCGGCGCCGCCGCAAAGGCTGAGATGGGCGACTCGGCGGTGCTGCCGGTCGACGCCGGCCGGCTGGCGTTCTCGACCGACTCCTTCGTGGTCAGGCCGATGTTCTTCCCCGGCGGCTCGATCGGTGACCTCGCCGTCAACGGGACGGTCAACGACCTGGCGATGTCGGGTGCGCGGCCGGCGTACCTCTCCACCGCGTTCATCCTCGAGGAAGGCACCGAGCTCAAGGACATCGCTCGCATCGCCGAGGCAATGGGCCTGGCGGCCCGGCAGGCAGGGGTCCAGCTCGTCACCGGGGATACCAAGGTCGTCGACTCCGGGAGTGGCGACGGTGTCTACGTGAACACCGCCGGGATCGGGATCGTGCCCGACGGCGTGGACATCCACCCGCGACGCGCAGCGGTGGGTGACGCGGTCCTGATCAGCGGCGACATCGGCGTCCATGGCATCGCAGTGATGAGCTGCCGCGACGGACTGGAGTTCGGTACGACGGTCGAGAGCGACACCGCCTCGCTGCACGACCTGGTCGCCACCATGATCGCGACCGGAGCCGACCTGCACGTGCTGCGCGACCCCACCCGCGGCGGCGTCTCCGCCTCGCTCAACGAGATCGCGCGGACGGCCGGCGTGGGGATCGACCTGGTGGAACGGGACCTGCCGATTCCCCAGACCGTGCGCGACGCGTGTGGACTGTTGGGACTGGACCCGTTGCAGGTCGCCAACGAAGGCAAGCTGATCGTGTTCGTCGCGGAGTCGGAGGCCGAGCTCGTGTTGGAGGCGATGCAGAAGCACCCCCTGGGCGTCTCGGCAGCGCGGATCGGCACCTGCGTGGCCCAGCACCCGAGGATGGTGGTTGCGAGGACCGGTCTCGGTGGGACCCGGGTGGTGGACCTGCCGATCGGCGAGCAGCTCCCCCGGATCTGTTGAGCGCTCGGGGCGCGGCCCTGTTCGCGCGCTTCGCGTATCCACCCAACGAGCTCGGGTACTGCGGGCCTGAGGGTGCCGAAGCGCTGCTCGACCAGGAGGCGACCGACGAGATCACCCGCCGGGCGCGGGGGTTCGATGGCGCCTGGTGCTATCTGGAGTTCCTCGCCGAGGCCGTCGGCTGCGCGGACCCGCTGGACGAGCGGGTCGTCTCGGCGTACTGGATGGGCGGTGAGCTGCTGGACTCCATCGATCCCGAGGCACTCGTCACCCGCCTCGAGGACCGCTTCCGCGGGCAGCTCGGCGGGAGTTGGCGCCAGGCTCACGGACGAGCGCTCCCGCACCACAGCTTCCAGGTCTTCGAGGTGTACCCGTGGGCAGGCCTGCTGGGACAGGCCGCGACCGCCACCGCGATCACGGTCCTGGACCGCTGTCGGATCCGTGCCGGCGAGGTTCTCACCGTGCGACGCGAGTCGGCGCGGGTGCGCTGCCGGCCGTTGGTCTGGACCTCGGAGGGACTGGTGCTGGGCGAGAGCCATGAGGAAGAGGTTCGTTGGTCGGTCGGGGGCAGGTCGCTCATCGCACCTCCGGAGCAGGGGGCGCTCGTCGCCCTGCACTGGGACTGGGTCGCGCAACCGGTCACCCCCGAGGAGGCACGGATGATCGAGGAGCTGGAGGCCCGTCACCGCGCGCGCATCTCGGCCCCGAGGCTGACCGACCGGCGATCTGGGCACTGGGTCGTAACGTGAAGGAATGTTCCCAGGGGCGCGATGGGTTGCGGTGACGGCTGTCGCGATCGGCGTGGCTTCGGTGCCGCTCGTGACGCACGCTCTTCCCGTCCGCCAGAGCGACATCAGTGCCACCCGGCTCGCTGACAGGATCCACAGGGCCGCCGCGCTGGGATGGTCCGGCGAAGTCCGTTCACTGGGGTCCCTGCAGGTTCCGCTGAGCGGCTCCACCTTCGGTGGCGTTGCCCGTGTGCTTGGCGAGCAGACCCACCTGCGCGTCTGGTGGCGGGCTGCGGACGACTGGCGGATCGACCGGATCCGCACCACCGGCGAGTCCGACCTGGTCCGCGACGGTGGCCTGATGGTGCGGTGGAACTACGAGGACAACAAGGTCAACTTCACGCCGTACTCCCCGGTCAGGCTGCCCGACGATGTCGACGTGGTCCCCGCGTCGCTCGCTGCACGCCTGCTCGCCGGTGCCCACCCGAAGGAACTCTCCCGCCTGCCCTCACAGCGCGTTGCCGGGCACGACGCCGCCGGCCTGCGGCTGGTGCCGAGCGATGCGCGCTCCACCATCTCGCGGGTCGACGTCTGGGCGGACCAGGAGTCAGGCCTACCGCTCCGGGTCAAGGTGTACGGCGAACCCGCCGGCACCGTCCCGATCCTGAACACCGAGCTCATCTCGCTCAGGCTCAAGGAACCGGGCCCGGCGAAGACCGACTTCCAGCTCGCACACTCCCTCGACTTCTCGCGCGGCGTCGCTCTGGACGAGGCGGCCGGAGCCAACGCCTTCGCGCCCTTCGCGCCACCCGCCAGCATCGCCGGTCTCCCCCGCCGCGGGAAGCCCGAGGACTTCGGCGCCGTCGGTGTCTACGGCCGCGGACCCACGGCGGTGCTCGCCATACCCCTGCGTGGCTCGACCGCGGACAGGTTGCGCGACCAGATCAAGCGGAGCCGTGACTCCCGTGAGGCCGGCTCGAGCATCTCGCTCGAGGTCGGGCCGATCTCGGTCCTGCTCGTGAACGGCTACCGCGCGAACTTCCTTCTCACCGGCACGGTCACGCCGGAGACGCTGCGGCAGGCGGCCATCGACCTCGTGCGCAACACCAGGCGGACCGAGTGATCAGGACGCGCGGTCTCACGAAGTCCTATGGCAGCGTGCGTGCCGTCGACGGCATCGACCTCGACGTCCGTGAGGGCGACATCTACGGCTTCCTGGGTGCCAACGGATCGGGCAAGACAACCACCGTGCGGATGCTGCTCGGGCTGGTGCTGGCGACCGGGGGCGAGGCGGAGGTCTTCGGTGAGGCGATGCCCAATGCGGCCAGCTCGGTCCTTCCCCGGGTCGGCGCCCTGGTCGAGGGTCCGGGGGCCTACCCGCATCTTTCGGGTCACGCCAACCTCGCACTCTTCGACGCCTCGGCCGGTCCCCGCGTGAAGCGATCGCAGCGGCGCGCACGCATCCACGAGGTGCTCGAGCAGGTAGGGCTCGACCCCGACGACGGACGTCCAACAAAGGCGTACTCACTCGGGATGCGGCAGCGACTCGGACTCGCCGCCGCTCTGATGCGACGCCCACCACTGTTGGTGCTCGACGAGCCGACCAACGGACTCGACCCCCAGGGCATCCGCGACATCCGTGAGCTCCTGGTCGGGCTCAACCGGGCCGGCACGACGATCTTCCTCTCCAGCCACCTGCTGGCCGAGATCGAGCAGATGTCCACGCGGGTGGGCGTCCTGGACCGGGGCCGACTGGTGCTCCAGGAGGACATGTCCGCCCTGCCCACCGAGACCGGGCTCGTCCGGGTGCGCACTCCCGACGTCCCCGCCGCAGTCGCCCTGCTGGACGGTCGCGTCGAGCATCGCGGCCCCGACCTGGTCCTGGTCCGGGCCGATGATCCCGCGAC
>JBDSXU010000165.1:0-6487 GCA_039926005.1 Marmoricola sp. | reverse complement strand
ACCCGCACGGCATCTACCCGAGCCGTGACGGCAGCCGCTTCTACATCTCCGACCGAGGCGCCGGAAAGGTCAGCGTCCTCGATCCGGCCACCAACAGGATCGTCGACACCTGGACGGTCCCGGGTGGAGGCAGTCCGGACATGGGCGGCGTCTCGGCCGACGGCCGGATGCTGTGGCTCGCGGGACGCTACGACGGGGAGGTCTACGGTTTCGACACGCGCCGAGGCAAGCTCGTCGCTCGGATCCCGGTCGGCACCAGCCCGCACGGCTTGGCGGTATGGCCGCAGCCGGGCCGCTACTCGCTGGGGCACACCGGGGATATGCGATGAAGACCTGGAAGGCGCCGCTCGCTGTCCTGCTGGCGGGCACGCTGACTCTGGTCGGGTGTGGCGGTGCTTCGTCCACGTCGCCCGCGATGACACCGGCGCCCTCCCAGCACGAGACCGGCGCGCCGGCTCCAGCGTCGACGCGCGTCTTCCGGGCCACCAGCGCACACGGCGCCTACGCCGGGTGGCGGCTGCGGTTCCCGGTCGCGCGCTCGGCAGTCACGGCTGTGGGCGGTGACCCCCGGCACACCTTGATGGCCGGGGGAATGTTGCCGGGTGACAGCTCCACAGACCGAGTGAGCCAGCTCGACCCGACCACGGGCCGGACCACTCCCGGTCCCCCGCTGTCGATTCCGGTTCACGACGCCGCTGCGGGGTCCTTCGCGGGGCGCCCCGCGGTCTACGGAGGTGGCAATACCACCGAGCAGTCCGCGGTACAGGAGCTTCGCGACGGACGCTGGCAGCAGGTGGCGCGGCTTCCCACGACACGCTCGGACCTGTCCGTGGCCACGGTGGGAGCTCGGACCCTCGTCATCGGCGGGTACGACGGGGCCAACGTGGCGCTGTCTATCCTCACCCAGCGAGGCCATGGCCTCACCCCGCATGGAAGTCTGCGCCACGGGGTCCGTTACGCCGCCACCGCAGTCGTGGGCCACAGCATCTACGTCTTCGGGGGCGAGGTCGACCATCGCGAGCTAGTCACGGTGCAGCGCATCGATGCGCCCACCGGGCGCACGACCGTCGTGGGACGGCTGCCGCGACCGCTCGGGCACGCGATGGCGGCGTACGTCGGTGGCCGGGTGCTACTGATGGGGGGCCGGACCGACCCGGAGACACAAAGCGACGCAATGTGGTGGTTCGACCCGGCCGACGGGAGGTTCACCCGGGCCGGGCGACTGCCCGACCCGGTCAGCGACGGCTCGGTGGTCACCCTCGGCCGCCGGATCTGGATTCTCGGCGGCCAAGATCCCGACGTCACGAACCGTGTGGTCCTCGTCAAGGTGTCCTGAACCATGATCGACCCGTACTCGCCGCAGCCGCCCTGTCCATTGGACACCGGGACCGAACCGTCGGACGCAGCCTTCTGCAGCGCACCCTGGGACCGAGGGGCCGACATCATGGATCGAGAAGCCCTCGGCTGAACGGGACCTGTATTGCCGAGCTGGCATCGGTGTCTGAGACCGGACTCAACCCCAATGCGGCAGCGGGACCTGATGACCTGACCAATGCGCGGGTTGTTCACAGACCGAAGGCGGCCCGCATGTCGGGGGCACTTGCGCCGTTCTGGAGCGGGCGCACGCCGAGGACGTTGGCGATGTAGCGGGTCAGCGAGTAGTGGGTGAGAGGAGTGTCGACGACCTTGTGCGCTACGCCGGGTGTGATCACGGAGGTGAGGACGGTGTTGCCGGACTTGCGGTTGTCCTCGTCGGCAGTCACGACCACGACGAGTTTGCGGCTGGCGAAGTCCTTGCTGCGCAGGACCGGGGTCAGCTGTTTCTTGAGCCAGGTGTCGGCGGAAGACAGGGAGCCGTCGTGGGCATCGTGGTCGAGGTTGGGGATCAAGAACCCGACGTTGGGCAACGTGTTGTCAGCGGCATCCTTGGCGAAGTGTGGCAGTGCCAGGTCGTGAGTGAGGCAGAGTGTTCGGCCAGACGGGAAGTACACCCAGGGGTTGTGACGTACGGCGTACTTGGGGATGCCATTCGCGCGGTCGGGATAGTCGTAGACGTGACAGTTCCGTGGCATGGACTCGGCGTAGGTGCTCGCGGTCTTCCCCACGGCGAATGCTTGGTCGAAGACGGACACAGCGGAACCGATGTCGCGCTTGTGGGCCGCGGGTGCCTTGTCGTCACGGATGCCGAACGTCGAGCCACCGGCGATGGCTAGGTAGTTCGGCTCGCTGGGGTGGGAGAGTGCTGTCCAATGCCGTGCGTAGCCGTAGGTGTTCGACAGCTTGGCCAAGAACGGCATACCGGTCCTCATCTGCGCGTAGGAGTGGTTCTCCTCGATGATCACCAGCACCTTGGTGGGGGCTGGTGGAGCCCGACGGACAGGTAGCTGGGTCGGGCCGGCCACACGGTGCCGGGCGCCGTGAGCGGTGGGCTGCACTGTGCTCAAACCGGTAGTCGAACCGCTGCTCGGTCCGCTTGATGCGGACTGATTGGCGCCCGTGTGTGGTTCACGCGTCGATACGGAGTCACCGCCACTCTCGCCACAAGCCGCAAGGGTTCCCGCCGCGAGAAATGCGACCTGGATCAGGGCCAACCTGGCGAAACGCACACCTGTTGTGAACTCCATGCGATTCAGCATGGTTCACACACGATGAAATGACGATGAGATGACGATGAGAGGGACATGACCGTTACAGCAGGATGGTTAAGCCGCAAGATGGATGGTCCCCGCGGCTGAAGGCCGCGCTGAACCGGGTGGGCGATCGCATCCTTGTGTTCCTCGTGTGGGACATCTTTGAACATCATCTGGTGCAGCCCTTACTGGTCTCGCACCGTCACGGACGGCATCCTCACCGGTGCCGGTGCCGGTGCCGGTGCCGGTGCCGGTGCCGCGGTCCCGGTTAGTTCGCACGCCTGGCCCCTCAGGGTTCTCGGAGCAGGGGTGCTATGTCGATGCGGCTCACCCGGTGTAGCACGGCGGCGATCGCGACGCCGGATGCTGCCAGCACCATGGCAGCGAGGACGAGCAGCGAGGTGGTGGGCACGAGGACCAGCGGCGGCGGCAATGTGAAGAACAGGCCGAGCACGCGGACGGCGAGAATCGCAAGGCCGACTCCGATCGGGATTCCGGTCACCACGCTGCCGAGCGCGGCCAGGGTTCCCTCGGTCGCAGGGGGTCGCAAGATCTGCCTGGTGGACGCTCCGAGCATCCGCAGGACTGCGAACTCCCTACGGCGTTCGAGGATTGTGAAGGCACCGAGCAACCCCACACCGATGGCCGCGACGAGGGCTCCGGCCAACGCCTCGATGCGGCTCAGGCCCCCCAGACTCAGCGCGGTGAGGCTGCGCTGCCGTTGCCGGGCCGCGTCCTGGAGCGTCATGGCGGTGAACGCCTGTGCGAGGTCCGAGCCGTTCAGGCGCGAGGCGACAACTCGAGGATCGTTGGTCGTCTTGGCGAGGAACATGTCGGCGGGGGGAACGGGCGGCTGGATCGCGTGTATGGAGATGACCATCTCGGAGAACGGGTCGTCGGGGGGAAAGGACCTGAAAACGCCCGCGACGTGGAGATCGAGCTTGTCGGTCAGGTCGAGGTCGTCGGGGTAGATGGTGACCGGGAGGGTGTCGCCGAGCTTTAGGTCGAAGTCGCGCTTGATCTCCTCTGAGACCACGACCGCCTTGGGGTCGCCCGCAAGTGCGGGGGCGCCGCGGCCTGAGATCAGCTCGGGTTGGGTCGTCACGGTGGTCGAGTAGGTGGTCGGATCGACGGCAGCGATGGTCTTTCGGTCGCTGCCTGCTCGGGCGGGTAGGTAGAGCACAGGTGTGGTGGAGGCGACACCCGGACCGAGCTGGGGTAGCGGAGTGGGCCGATCTGTGGCCGGCTCGAGCCTGAGGTCGGACCCGAACGCGGCTCGTGCGTCGGCGGCCTTGGCACTTTGGTAGGTGGCGGTGAACGTCATCACCATGGTCGCGAACGCAACCGCGAGGCTGCCCAGTGTCAAGGTCACCATCGTCCGGCCCGGTCGGCGGCCCAGCCACCTGACGGCGGTCCGAGGCCAGGTGGTGAGTTGCCGCGCACGATCCGGTGTCGAACGGCGAGACAGCAGCGCCAACCAGCCGCGAATGGCCAGCAACACCAGGCCGACCCACAATGCCAGCGGTGCGAGCAGCACGAAGAAGGCGAGAGCCAGTGTCTGGTTCTGGTGATCGGTGTCCAGCAACGGCAGGCGCAGCCCTCCCGAAGCCAGGTTGACACCCAGGATCGCGAGCCCGAGGAAGACCAGGACGACGTCGAGTCGGCCACGAAGCCACAGGGGCCGGTAGGAGGCGCTTGTCGTCGCGCGTGATGCTCCCGAGGGCCCTCGCCCGACGCGAAGCAGCGCGAGGAGGCGAGCACTGAGGTTGACCGATCCGAGCAGCAGGGCGGCGCCGAGGATGACCAGCAGTCGAGCGGTGCTGATGCCGTGCCACGCGGAGGTCCCGACCGCGACCGAGACGACGCCGACCGACGCGGTGAGGCCCAGCGCGATGCCGACGAGGCCGGCAACCATTGATTGCAGCACGATCAGCGTGCCCAGCTGGCCCTCGCTGGCTCCGCGCATCCGCAGGATGTCGTCCTCGTGGCGCTGTGCCGCGGCGAGCGCGGATGCGGCTGCGAGCCCGAGTGCTGCGGCGACCAACGCCCCGGGGATCCCGATGAGGAAGAAGATGAGCTTGGCGTTCGTGGCGTCTCCTGCTGCTTCCGTGAGCGGTTCGACGTCGTTGTCGGCCACCAGGATCTCGCCGGGAGCCTGGCGCTCGAGCAGGCGTCGGAAGGCGCTGGAGGCCACTGAGGCTTCCGCGGGGTCTGCCGGGATCGCCGACCGTTTGATCGTGACGTGGTTTTCCACGCTGGCCGGTGGGAGTTCGGACAGGCCGGGGTTGGTCACTGCGGCCGGTCCGCCGTAGCGCGCGCGCAGCTCGGGGAGCAGGTTTTTCGCGAACCACTGGTAGTCGACGACGAGCGCGCGCGGGGTGACCGCGACGTCGCCCTGGACATCCCCGGCGGGAATGGCGAACCAGGTGTTCGCGGCGAGCCGGACATCGGCGGTGCCGGCCACCGGGATCTCGAGTCCGAGCGGTCTCTGGGCGCCGCGCAGCTCCAGGCTGATGGACTTCGCGCTTGCGAAGCCCGCCGCGTCCGCGAGCCCACCGTTGAGCAAGGCCCCTGAGGACGGATCACCGTGTGCGGTGACCCATGGGTGATGCTCGAAGTAGGTGTGGTCCACGGCGATGAGCCGGGCGCTCAGGCGCGTGGATGCGCCCGGTGCATCGACGATGACGTCGGCAGCGCCGTAGAGGTCGACGGACTGGACGCCGGGGACGCCCTGGAGTCGTGTGCGCACCTGTGACATGTCGACGTCCAGGGAGGTGGCGAGGGCGCGCATGTCCACCTGGACAGGGGTGAGCGACTGGGAGGTCATGTCCTGGACGGCATGTTCGACGAAGAGCAGGGTGGACCCGAGCACCGCGACCGGGAAGGCCACTGCGAGTGCAGTCAGGACGAGTCGACCGGGTGCACGCAGGGCGCTGCGCAGGGCGATTCGCCACATGACTACGGCACCTCGTTCGCGGGGTCTACGGCGAGTCGCCCGGAGTGGAGATGAAGGATCCGGTCGGCGCGGGCCCACACCTCGGGGCTGTGCGTCGCCAGGACAACGGCCATATGTCGCTCCCGCGCCGCGCGCACCATCAGCTCAACGACACCCTCGGCATTGTGCGAGTCCAGGCTGCCGGTCGGTTCGTCAGCCAGCAGCACGGCAGGCTGCGTGATCATGGCGCGAGCAAGGGCGACCCGCTGATGCTGGCCCACCGAGAGCTGGTCTGGAAGCTTCGCCGCCTCCTCGGCAAGCCCCACCTGCTGGAGCGCCTTGAGAACCCGTGACTTGCGTTCGGCGGCAGGCACACCGTCGAAGAGCAGTGGGACCTCGACGTTCTCTGCGGCGGTCGCCTGGGGCAACAGCGAGTCACCCTGGACGACGAACCCGCACGTCCGGCGCCGGAACCGCGCGCGGGCGTCCGCGGTCAGAGTCCCCCAGTCCGTGCCCGCCAGGCTCACAGAGCCGCTGTCCGGGCTGTCCAGACCGCCGAGCAGGTGCAACAAGCTGGTCTTGCCCGAGCCGCTGGGTCCCACCAGGGCGACGACCTCTCCGCGCGCGACCGTGAGGCAGACGTCGTCGACGCTGCGGAGCTCCCTGCGGTCCAGTCGGTGGACCCGGGTGAGACCCCGTGCCAGGATCGCCGGCTCAGGCGGACTCGAGGAGGGTTCCATCTCGCATCACAAGCCTGTGCCGGGCGCGTTCGGCCACCCGGGGGTTGTGGGTCACCGTGAGGATGGTGGTGCCCTGAGATCTCCTCACGACATCGAGAAGATCAAGCACGCTCTCGGTGGTGGCCTCGTCGAGCTCGCCGGTGAGCTCGTCGGCCACGAGTACGACCGGATGGTGTACGAGC
>JBDSXU010000164.1:0-4159 GCA_039926005.1 Marmoricola sp. | reverse complement strand
CGGGACGGGCGCTTTCTTGCTCTTGTCGCCGCGCGCGCCGGTGCCCTGCCAGGTCTGCAGCAGCTCCTGGGTGTTCTCGTCCTCGCGGGCGAGCATCTCGGTGATGTCGGCGATCTTCTTGCGCAGCGGCTGCGGGTCGACGCCCTTCTCGAGGTTGTAGGCGACCTGCTTCTCGCGGCGACGGTTGGTCTCGTCGATCGCCATCTCCATCGAGGGGGTCATCCGGTCGGCGTACATCACGACCTGGCCGGACACGTTACGGGCCGCGCGACCGATGGTCTGGATCAGCGACTTGTCCGAGCGGAGGAAGCCCTCCTTGTCGGCGTCGAGGATCGCGACCAACGACACCTCGGGGAGGTCGAGGCCCTCACGGAGCAGGTTGATGCCGACGAGCACGTCGAACTCCCCCAGCCGGAGCTCTCGGAGCAGCTCGATGCGCCGGAGGGTGTCGACCTCGGAGTGCAGGTAGCGGGTGCGGACGCCGTTCTCGAGGAGGTAGTCGGTCAGATCCTCGGACATCTTCTTTGTCAGGGTGGTGACCAGGACGCGCTCGTTGCGCTCCACCCGCAGGCCGATCTCGTGCATCAGGTCGTCGATCTGGCCCTTCGTCGAGCGGACCACGACCTCGGGGTCGATCAGACCTGTCGGGCGGATGATCTGCTCGACGACGTTGTCGATGCCGCCGCCCTTGCTGATCTCGTACTTTCCGGGGGTTGCGGAGAGGTAGATCGTCTGGCCGATGCGGTCGACGAACTCCTCCCACTTCAGCGGCCGGTTGTCCATCGCGCTGGGCAGCCGGAACCCGTGGTCGACCAGGTTGCGCTTGCGGGACATGTCGCCCTCGTACATCCCACCGATCTGCGGGACCGCGACGTGGGACTCGTCGACCACGAGCACGAAGTCCTCGGGGAAGTAGTCGAGCAGGCAGTTGGGAGCGCTGCCGCGGCTGCGGCCGTCGATGTGCATCGAGTAGTTCTCGATGCCGGAGCAGGAACCGACCTGGCGCATCATCTCCACGTCGTAGGACGTGCGCATCCGCAACCGCTGCGCCTCGAGCAGCTTGCCCTGCTTCTCGAAGGTTGCGAGCTGGTCGACGAGCTCGGCCTCGATCCCGGCGATCGCGCGTTCCATCCGTGCCCCGCCGGCGACGTAGTGGGTGGCGGGGAACACGTAGAGCTCGTGGTCCTCGGTGATCACCTCACCGGTGACCGGGTGCAGCGTCATCATCCGCTCGATCTCGTCGCCGAAGAACTCCACCCGCACGGCGTGCTCCTCGTAGACCGGGAAGATCTCCAGGGTGTCGCCGCGGACCCGGAAGGTGCCACGGGTGAAGGACAGGTCATTGCGGGTGTACTGGATCTCCACCAGCTGGCGCAGCACCGTGTCGCGGTCCATCTCCTGGCCGACCTTGAGGCGCAGCATCCGGTCGACGTACTCCTGGGGGGTGCCGAGCCCGTAGATGCAGGAGACCGTCGAGACCACGATGACGTCGCGTCGGGTCAGCAGCGAGTTGGTCGCGGAGTGGCGTAGCCGCTCCACCTCCTCGTTGACCGAGGAGTCCTTCTCGATGTAGGTGTCCGTCTGCGGGACGTAGGCCTCAGGCTGGTAGTAGTCGTAGTAGGAGACGAAGTATTCGACCGCGTTGTCGGGGAACAGCATCCGGAGCTCGTTGGCGAACTGGGCGGCCAGCGTCTTGTTGGGCTGCATCACCAGTATCGGGCGCTGCAGCTGCTCGGCCACCCAGGCCACCGTGGCAGTCTTGCCGGTGCCGGTCGCGCCGAGGAGGACGATGTCCTTCTCGCCGTCCTGGATCCGCCTGGTGATCTCCGCGATCGCCGTGGGCTGGTCGCCGGAGGGCGTGTAGTCCGACTGCACGTCGAAAGGCGCAACCCGGCGCTCGAGATCGGTGACTGGACGCATACAACGAGCCTACGGGGGACCGCTGACAGGCGACGCCCGATGACCTGGTCAACGCCCTGACCCCGCTCTGGTTGGATGGCCGTGTGCAGGCCCGCCATCCCCTCATCAACGTCAGCCACCCGGTGGCGTTGATGGTGAGACGGACGCTGCTCACCATCTTCGGCATCCCGATGCTCGTTGCGATCGCCATGAGCCTGGTGGACTCCTACCGTCGTCGGGGCAAGAAGCCCAAACCGTTCCCGACGCGCACGGCCCAGGAGATGTCCGTCGGCAGCGGCACCGTGACGACGTACAGCTTCGGCCAGGACCTCTACGACGACATGCTCGCCGCGATCGAGGGTGCCCAGACGCAGGTGCTGCTCGAGACCTACATCTGGAAGGGCGACGCGGTCGGCCAGCGGTTCAAGAAGGCGATCATCGATGCCGCCGACCGGGGTGTGGAGGTCCGGGTCATCTACGACTCGTTCGCCAACATTGTGGTGCGTCCACCGTTCAAGCACTTCCCGTCGAACGTGAAGGTGCTCGCGTTCCCCGTCTACTCCGCCGGCTGGCGGTTCTTCGACCTCCGCCGCTACGGCCGCGACCACCGCAAGATCCTCGTGGTCGACGACACGGTCGGCTTCGTCGGCGGCTACAACATCGGCTCGGCCTACGCGACGGAGTGGCGCGACACGCACTGCCGGATCACCGGCCCAGGGGTCTGGGACCTTGCCCGTGCCTTCGCCGACTTCTGGAACCTGCACCGCGACAAGCGGTTCCGCCGCAGCGAGCCGCCCATGCTGCTCTCGACGACCTCGACGTGGGAGCCCAGCATCCGGGTGCACCGCAACGTGCCGCGGCTGTGGATGTTCCCGATCCGCGGGATGTACCTCGAGGCCATCAACCGTGCCGTGCGCAACATCTGGATGACGCACGCCTACTTCATCCCCGACGAGAGCTTCGTGGACGCGCTCGTGGGTGCCGCGAGCCGAGGCGTCGACGTGCGGCTGCTGCTGCCGGCGAAGTCCAACCACATCGTGGCCGACTGGATCTCGCGCGGCTACTTCCGGCGGATGCTCGACGCGGAGATGAGGATCTACCGCTTCCGTGACGCGATGGTGCACGCCAAGACCGCCACGATCGACGGCAGTTGGACCACGATCGGCACCGCCAACGTCGACCGGCTGAGCATGAGCGGCAACTACGAGATCAACGTCGAGATCATCGACGCCTCCCTGGCCGAGGAGATGGAACGCATCTTCGAGACGGACCTGACCAACGCGCTGCCGCTCACCCTCGCCGAGTGGCAGGCCCGGGACGTCTACAGCCGCTTCACCGAGATGATACTCAAACCCCTGCGCCCCCTGTTGTAGCCGACGAAGAGGCGCACGTCGTACGGGCTGTGCTGCCGGGCTGGGTGGCGCCGCCCCCAGACCCTTGCTGTCGAACCGCTTGCCGACAGATACTGGCGGTCTTCCCGGCCGAGCACCACTCATCGCATCGTCGGAGTGTCGAATGAGCACGGAAACAGCCATCACCGTCCCGCACACCGGAGGGCCTGGTCTCCCACAGGAGCGACGCCTGGTCACCGACATTCCCGGGCCGCGCTCGCGCGCGATCCACGAACGACGAACCGCTGCAGTCTCCAGCGCGGTCGGGAGCGCGCTGCCGATCTACGTCGCTGCTGCGGGCGGCGGGGTCATCGTCGACGTCGACGGCAACTCGCTGATCGACATGGCCAGCGGCATCGCGGTCACCAGCGTCGGCAACAGCGCCCCGGAGGTCGTACGGCGCGTCACCGAGCAGGTCGCGGCGTTCACCCACACGTGCTTCATGATCGCTCCCTACGAGGGCTATGTGGAGGTGTGCGAGGCACTCGTCCGCCTGACTCCCGGGGACCACGCGAAGAAGGCGGCGCTGTTCAACTCCGGCGCCGAGGCCGTCGAGAACGCCGTCAAGATCGCTCGTGCCCACACCGGCCGCGACGCGGTCGTCGTCTTCGACCACGCCTACCACGGCCGCACGAACCTCACGATGGCGATGACCTCGAAGAACATGCCCTACAAACACGGTTTCGGCCCGTTCGCCGGCGAGGTCTACCGCGCTCCCGTCTCCTATCCGTTCCGCGAGCCCGTGGAGATCACCGGCGCCCAGGCAGCGGCCCGGGCCATCGACGTGATCGAGAAACAGGTCGGGGCCGACAACCTGTCCTGCGTGGTGATCGAGCCCATCCTGGGGGAGGGCGGGTTCGTGGTGCCGG
>JBDSXU010000163.1:0-1920 GCA_039926005.1 Marmoricola sp. | reverse complement strand
GAGCGACACCAACACCCGGCTGAGCTCGTCGTACGCCCCGACAGGCAAGGCCGTCGTGGCCGACGGTGGTTTCCAGCTCTCCGGCAAGTGGAGCTTCTCCTCCGGCTGCGACCACTGCCAGTGGGTGTTGCTCGGTGGCCTCGTGCTCAACGCCGAGGACCAGGTCATCGACTTCCGCACGTTCATGGTCCCGCGCGAGAACTACGAGATCATCGACGTCTGGGACATGGTCGGCCTCCGCGGCACCGGCTCCAACGACATCGTGGTCAACGACGTCTTCATCCCCGAGGCGTTCACGTTGTCGATGGGTGACACCGGTCGCTGCTTCGGCCCCGGCCAAGAATTCAACCGCGCAGAACTCTATCGACTGCCGTTCCACTCGATCTTCACCGGCACGATCACCACCCCGATCATCGGGATGGCCATGGGTGCCTACGAGGAGCACGTGGCGATGCAACGCAAGCGCACCCGTGCGGCCTACCTCGGTGAAAAGGCCTCGCTCGACCCCTTCGCCGCCGTCCGCATCGCGCGTGCCTCCAGCGAGATCGACGCGGCGTGGGCACTCCTCGTGAACAACATCCGCGAGGAGCAGGCACACGTCAGCAGGGGCGAGAAGATCCCCCTCGGCACGCGTCTGAAGGTACGACGAGACCAGGTCCTCGGCAGCCAGCGTGCGATCGACGCCATCGACTCGCTGTTCGAGGCCTCCGGCGGCCGCGCCCTGGCCAACGGCACCTACCTACAGCGGGCCTGGCGTGACGCGCACGCCGGTCGGGTGCACGCTGCCAACGACCCCGAGCGCGCCCTGCAGATGTTCGGTGCCCACGAGTTCGGTGACAAGGTCGACTCGGGGATGTACTGAGGTTGAGCCTCACCAAGGAGTCGACACGCCGGTCCGGCAAGGCCGGCGAACTCACCCTGAACTACTACGAGGCCGGGGCGTCCACTGCGGTGGGCGATGGGTTGCCGCTGGTGATGCTGCACGGAGGGGGCCCGGGCGCGTCGGCCTGGAGCAACTTCGGTGCGGCTCTTCCTGGGTTCGCCGAGAGCTTCCGCACGCTGCTGATCGACCAGCCCGGCTTCGGCGGTTCCGACAAGCCGCCGGTCGAGGGCGACTACTACCGGTTCGCCGCGGACCACGTCGTGGAGCTGCTCGACGAGCTGGGCATCGACCGCGTGCACCTGCTCGGCAACAGCCTCGGCGGCGGCACCGCGATGCGGTTGGCGCTCACCCATCCCAAGCGGGTCGGACGGCTGATCCTGATGGGTCCGGGCGGCGCCTCGCTGAACATCTTCCACGCCGACCCCACCGAAGGTGTCAGGCGGCTGATGGACTTCGCCGCGAACCCCTCGCGCGACGCCCTGCGTGCGTTCATCTCCACCATGGTCGTCAACCAGGCGCTGGTCACCGACGAGCTCGTCGAGGAGCGGTTCGCCGACGTGACTGCTCCCGGCGCCCAGGAGGCCCTGGCCTCGATGGGGGCATCGTTTTGGAGGCCCGACACCTACGAGGACGGGATGCTCTGGCGCGAGGCCCACCGGCTTCGCCCACACACGCTGCTCACGTGGGGACGCGAGGACCGGGTGAACCCGCTCGACGGGGCAATGGTGGCGCTCAAGCTGATCCCCAAGGCGTCCCTGCACGTCTTCGGGAACTGTGGACACTGGGCGCAGATCGAGGCGGCTGAGGAGTTCCGCGAGATCGCCACGGCGTTCCTCGCCCGCCACGCCGAGCGACCGCCGAAGTAGCGAGGAGCCCGACCGATGAGCATCGACATCCGCAGCATGGGCTACGCCCGGGTCGCCAGCACCGATCTCGCGCAGTGGAAGCACTTCGCCAGCAAGGTCCTCGGCCTCGCCGAGGGGCGTGGGCCTGACCCCGACAACCTCTACTACCGCATCGACGAGGTGTCCGCTCGG
>JBDSXU010000162.1:0-2213 GCA_039926005.1 Marmoricola sp. | reverse complement strand
TCCGCAGGGACCCCGAGATGATCGAGCTGACCGACACCAACTCCGCCGGCATCGCCGCCGAGTTCCTGCGTGCCCGCAAGCGGGCCGGTACACCGGCCATGGGCATGGTGATGACCCTGGTCATCGTCGTGGAGGAGGACGACGCCCATGACGCCATGGAGTCAGCGCGGGCAGCGTCGCAGGAACACCCGGCACGCGTGCTCGGTGTGATCCTGGGCGACGCTCGTGGTCACGCCGTGGTCAACGCACAGGTCGGCACCGGAGCCGGCTGGAGCGGCGAGACCGCGCTAATCCGGCTCAGGGGCGAGGTGATCAAGCACTCGGACTCGGTCGTGTTGCCACTGCTGCTGCCCGACTCCCCGGTCGCAGTGTGGTGGCCCTCAGACGCCCCGCAGGACCCGGCGGCCGACCCGCTCGGCTCCCTCGCGCAGCGCCGCATCACCGACGCCGCAGCAGCAACGCACGCCAAGACGAAGGCGATCCACCAGCAGTGCGCGGCCTACGCGAAAGGCAACACCGATCTGGCGTGGACCAGGATCACCTTGTGGCGGGCGCTGCTCGCCGCTGCCCTGGACCAGCACCCCGAGAAGGTCACCGGGGCCGCTGTCACCGCCGAGCGGATCAGTCCGAGCGCCGACCTGCTGGTGGCCTGGCTCAACGACCGGCTCAGGGTGCCGGTCGAGCGGCACAGCTCCAAGGGTCCGGGCATCACCGAGGTCGTGATGACCACGAAGTCCGGTGACATCAGCATCAGCCGTCCCGACGGCAAGCTGGCCTCGTTCGTGTCTCCCGGGCAGCCCGATCGTCCGGTGGCGCTGAAGCGGCGTACGGTCCCCGAACTGCTCGCCGAGGAGCTCCGACGCCTCGACGAGGACGACACGTACGCCGCGACCGCACGCCGGCTCCTGAAGCTGGCCTCGAAATGACCGAGATCAACGTCTTGCCGAGCGCTGACGGCGTCGCCCGTGCCGTGGCCGCCCAGCTTGTCGCTCGGATCGCCGCCGTTCAGGCCCAGGGGCGGGTGCCGTCCGTCGCACTCACCGGTGGAACCGTCGCCAACGCCATCTACAAGGCGGTGGCAGCGCTGCCGTCGGCTGACGTGGACTGGATGCAGGTGGACTTCTGGTGGGGCGACGAGCGCTACGTGCCGGCCGACTCCACCGACCGCAACGACCGGGCCGCCGAGCTCGACCTGCTCGACGTCGTCGGGGTCGATCCGGCCCGGGTGCATGCGATGCCAGCGGCCGACGAGGTCCACCCCGACCCCGTGGCTGCTGCTGCGTCGTACGCCCAGGAGTTGCGGGCGCACGGCGGCGGCGAGTTCGACCTGGTGCTGCTCGGTCTCGGACCGGACGGCCACGTGGCCTCGTTGTTCCCGCACTTCCCCCAGCTCGACGTCGAGGACGACATCGCGGCGGCGGTGACCGGCTCCCCCAAGCCCCCGCCGGAGCGCATCACCTTGACCTTCGCCGCCCTCAACCGCACCCGCGAGGTGTGGTTCCTGGTCACCGGCGAGGGCAAGGCCGACGCCGTCGCCCGTGCCCTCGCCCCAGACGGCTCCGTCCACCAGACCCCGGCCCGAGGAATCACCTGCGAGAACCGCACCTGGTGGCTCGACCAGGACGCCGCGAGCTCCCTGGAGTAGGAGTAGTGGGCTGGGTTGGGCTTGCAGCACGCCGACCGGGCAGTTCTGTCTCGCAGGAGTACGCCGACCGGGCAGTTCACTCACGCAGGAGTACGCCGACCGGGCACTTCACTCTCGGCGGCGCGGTGTCCAGAGTCTGCTTTTCCGCCGGGCCTCCGCGAAACCGGCTTGGAGTTGCTCCACAGGGGAAGGGTCACGGCCGTAGACCTCGAGCTTCGTGAACGGGTCGATCTTCCAGTCGCGGGTGTCCTCGAGCCAGGCAACTCGTTCGGCGTCGTACTCCTGGTCCTCAGGCAACGTGTGAAACTCCTCGCCGTTGTACTCCGCGGCGTAACGGATCTCGGGAAGGCTGATGTCGAGTCGGTAGATCGGCACGCCCGAGTCGGAGTAGATCCAGAACTGGAGCTCCGGTCTCGGCAGACCTGCGTCGCGCCAGTGCAGACGGAGCCCGGACTCGCCCACCGACTCCGACCTCGGGTCGCCCAGGGGTGCGAGATAGCGAAGCTGGATGACACCGCGATACCCCCTGAATCGACCCATCTCGGCGATGAGCAGCTCATGCGGAACG
>JBDSXU010000161.1:0-2740 GCA_039926005.1 Marmoricola sp. | reverse complement strand
AATCCGCCGGTTGACGATGGTGACGTCGAACTCGGGCTCGGCCGCGAGCTCGGCCCGCGCCGACTCCAGGCGCCGTTCACGCTCGGCCGCCTGCTCGGTGCCACGGCCGACCAGGCGGCGCACGAGCTCCTCCCAGGTGGGAGGCGACAAGAACACGAACATGGCCCCCGGCATCCGCTCCCGGACCTGCCTGGCGCCCTGCAGGTCGATCTCCAGGAGTGCCGGGCGGCCCGCGGTCAGTGCTTCCTCGACGGGGCGGCGTGGGGTGCCATAACGGGCCCCGCGGTGTACGACGGCCCACTCCAGCAGCTCGTCGTCTGCCACCAGCCGGTCGAACTCACGCTCGGAGACGAAGTGGTAGTGGACCCCGTCCCTCTCCCCCGGCCTGCGCCTGCGCGTGGTCGCGGAGACGGAGATCCAGATCTCCGGATGGTGGGACCGCACCCACGACGTGATAGCGCCCTTGCCCACCGCTGTAGGCCCGGCGAGGACAGTCAGCCGTGAGGCGGCGTGGGGCGGCTGGTCACTCAGGTGAGAACTCCTCGACCAGCGCGGCGACCTGCTTGGAGCCCAGCCCGCGCACTCGGCGGGTCTCGGAGATCTTCAGCTTCTCCATCACCTGCTGAGCCCGCACCTTGCCGATGCCGGGCATGGCCTGGAGCAGCTCCTTGACCCGCATCTTGCCGATGACCTCGTTGGTGCGGCTCTCCTCCACCACCTCGGCGAGGGTTGCTCCGGAGTGCTTGAGCCGGTTCTTGACCTCTGCGCGCTCGCGCCGCGACGCGGCGGCCTTGTCGAGCGCAGCCTGGCGCTGCTCGGGTGTGAGGGGCGGCAAGGCCACTGCGGGTTCCTCGACTTCCTGCTCGACTTCTTCGAGCGGGGGAGAGTTGGGTCCGGGGCTGCCCGGACACGGGCAATCTAGCCACGGCCTGGCGGGACCTGCAACGCGAGGGGGCCTCAGGTGGTCCACCAGAGACCAAGGTCACGACGGGCATGGACTCCCGAGCAGCATTCGGAGCACCATTGCGGACCCCACCCGGCCGCCTCGCCGGGGGATCAGCTCAGGCCGAGGTTGACCTTGCAGACGTCGCGGGCCTCCTGCTCGATCCCGGAGGACGCCTGGACGACGTCATCGGTGCCGATCTGGCCGGCGGCGTCCGCGATCGCCTTCTGGTCGCTCGCGCTCAAACCCTTCGGGGGCTTCCCGTCCTTGAAGCCGGAGGGCTTGACCCCGGCGCTCTTGATGGCCTCGCTGAGCGCGTCCAACGCACCGATGAAGGTCTGCCACTCGTCGGCGAGGTCCTCGGGAGACTTGTCGGCGAGGTCCCGCAGCATCGGCAGGCCGTTCAACAGCGCCGAGGGCGAGTCGGACCCGATCATCTCGGCGATCTCTTTGTTGTGCTGTTCCAGCGCGCCGCAGTAGTCGTCGGTCGCGTTGCCGCACCCGGTGAGCGGCAGGAGCAGCGCAACGACGAGCCCGGCGGCCGGACGAGTCGGAGAGCGCCGCATCAGCGACGGCCCCGGAGCGCGCTGAACGCGTCCAGCGACCGTCCGACAGCCTCGTGCAGCGCATCCACGCCGGGTCCCGCGCCGAGGATCTCGCGTGAGCTGGAGGGCAGCACCAAGTCGATGACGTCACCGAAGATCCGGAGTACGTCGTGCGCCGTGCCGCCCTGCGCGCCGATCCCCGGCACCAGCAACGGGCCGTTGATCGCGAGGTCCTCCATGGTCTCGGCGATGGTGGCGCCGACCACAGCCCCGAACGAACCCATCAGGGCCGCGTCGGTGTTGAGGGTGCGCAGCTCGTTGAGGACGGTGCCGGCGACGGTCTGCCCGGCCTCGGTGCGGGCGTGCTGGAAGACCGGCGCCTCGGGGTTGGAGGTCAGCGCCAGCACGAAGACGCCCTTTCCGTGCTCGCTCGCGGTGTCGAACATGGGCGTGAGGCTCCCGAAGCCGAGGAACGGCGTCGCGGTTATCGCGTCCACCGCCATCGGGGATCTCGGGTCGAGATAGGCGTCGGCATAGGCCTGGGCCGTGGAACCGATGTCACCCCGCTTGACGTCGAGCACCACGAGCGCACCGGCCTCGCGGCAGGTCTCGACCACGCGCTCCAGGACCTCGATACCCCGGGAGCCGAACCGCTCGAAGAAGGCCGACTGCGGCTTGACCGCGGCCACTCGTGGCGCCAGCGCTTCGGCGGCGCCCAGCGCGAACTTCTCGAGCCCGTTGACCGAGTCGGTCAGGCCCCAGGCATCGAGCAGACCGGCGTGGGGGTCGATCCCTGCGCAGAGCGGTCCGCGGCCGTCCATGGCCTCGCGCAGGCGGGTACCGAAGGTGGGTGTGCTCACGGGCTCCCTTTCTGTGCCGACAGGCGCGCGTTCATCCGGGTGGGCCACCACGGACCTTCGTAGACGAAGCCGGTGTAGGCCTGCAGCAGGTCTGCCCCCGCCGTCAGCCGCTCGATGGCGTCCTCGGGGGAGGTGATGCCACCCACCCCGATCAGCGCCATCTCCTGGCCGACCCTGTCACGGAGGAGCTTGACCACCTCGGTGGCCCGCGCACGAACGGGCGGGCCTGAGAGTCCACCGCCACCGGCGTCCTCGACCTGCTCGTGGGTCGAGGAGAGGCCTGCGCGCGAGATCGTGGTGTTCGTCGCGACGATGCCGTCCAACCCGAGCGCGACGGCCAGGTCTGCGACCGCGAGCACGTCCTCGTCGCTCAGGTCGGGGGCGATCTTGAC
>JBDSXU010000160.1:0-3885 GCA_039926005.1 Marmoricola sp. | reverse complement strand
GCCTGCCGGGGAGGCGCGGGTCAACCTGGTGCTTGCGATCCTGCGCGCGGCGCAGGTATGGGGTGGGCAGTCCTCGGCAGTCCCGGGACTCCGGGCGGCCCTCGGGCTGAAGGAAGGCTCTGCCGTTTCGGGGGGCGAAGCCACGAGTGCCGTCGACGAGATCGAACGCCAGGCCCGCGCGCTGGTCCAGGCCATGGAGGACGCCGACTGGGTCGAGCACGCAGCGGCGGGGTTGCACGACGATCCCGAGGTGCAGAAGGTGCTGCGGTTCGCGGCCACCCAGGTGGTGCCACGTCTTGGTCGCACGACCGACGAGCTGGACGCCATCCTGCACGCGCTCGACGGTGGCTTCATCCCGGCCGGGCCGTCCGGCTCCCCCCTGCGGGGGTTGGTGAATGTCCTCCCCACCGGCCGCAACTTCTACACCGTGGACCCGCGGGCGGTGCCTTCGCGGCTCGCCTGGCAGACCGGTCTCGCGATGGCCGAGTCGCTGGTGCAGCGCTACGTGGAGGACACCGGTGGTTATCCCGAGTCGGTGGGCCTGAGCGTGTGGGGCACGAGCGCGATGCGAACCTCCGGCGACGACGTGGCCGAAGTCCTTGCCTTGCTGGGAGTTCGGCCGGAGTGGGACGAGGCGTCACGGCGAGTCAGCGACCTGCGCGTCGTAGCGCTGGAGGAGCTGGGTCGTCCCCGCATCGACGTGACCGTGCGGATCTCCGGCTTCTTCCGTGACGCGTTCCCCCACGTGGTGGCGATGATCGACGACGCCGTACAGCTGGTCGCCAACCTCGAGGAGCCCCTCGACCAGAACTTCGTGCTCGCGCACTCGCAGGCCGATCTCGCCGAGCACGGCGACGAACGGCGCGCGACCACGCGCATCTTCGGGTCGAAGCCCGGGTCCTACGGTGCCGGGATCCTGCAACTGGTCGAGTCAGGCAACTGGCGCAGCGACCAGGACCTCGCGGAGGTCTACACGGCGTGGGGCGGGTTCGCCTACGGGCGCGGGCTCGACGGTGCCCCGGCAGCAGACGACATGCGCGCCAACTATCGCCGGATCAAGGTCGCGGCGAAGAACGTCGACACCCGTGAGCACGACATCGCCGACTCGGACGACTACTACCAGTACCACGGGGGCATGGTGGCCACCGTGCGCGCGTTGACCGGCTCGGACCCCAAGGCGTACGTCGGCGACTCGACCACCCCGGACGCCGTACGCACGCGCACCCTGCAGGAGGAGACCAACCGTGTCTTCCGCGCCCGCGTTGTCAACCCGCGGTGGATCAGCGCGATGCAACGGCACGGTTACAAGGGCGCCTTCGAGCTGGCCGCCACCGTCGACTACCTGTTCGGCTTCGACGCCACTGCCGGCGTCGTGCACGACTGGATGTACGAGAGCCTCGCCAAGGAGTACGTCCTCGACGAGACCAACCAGGCGTTCATGCGCCGGTCGAACCCATGGGCGCTGCGCGGCGTCGTGGAGAAGCTGCACGAGGCGATCGACCGCGACCTGTGGGCCCACCCCGATCCCGAGGTGGTGGCTGCCATGCAGCAGGTCTATCTCGAGCTCGAGGGGGATCTGGAGGATCGCGAGTGAGACGCGTCCGCCTCATCGGCGTGGGACCGGGCGACCCCGAGCAGGTCACCCTGGAGGCCGTCGCAGCGATGCGCAGCGTGGACTTCTTCGTGGTCTGCGACAAGTCGCGATCGGCGCACGGACGCAGCGGGATGCCGGACCCGCTGGTCAACGCTCGCGAACGACTGCTCGATCGACACGTCGATGGCGAGCCGGTGATCGTGCGGATGGAGGATCCCGAGCGAGAACGCAGCTCGGAGCAGACCTCCTCGGTGGACGACTACGAGCGCGTGGTCACCTCCTGGCACGACGCCCGCGCGGCGGCCTATGAGCAGGTGCTGCTCGACCACGACGGTGATGCGGGCTTCCTGGTCTGGGGGGACCCGGCCTTCTACGACTCCACCATTCGGGTGCTCGAGAACGTCTCGTCGCGGGGGCGCGTGGTGTTCGAGATGGACGTGATTCCCGGCATCTCCTCGGTCCAGCTGCTCGCAGCCCGGCACCGTCTGGTGCTGCACGAGGTCGGAGCGGCATTGCACGTGACCACGGGCCGTCGGCTGCGTGAGGCACTCGAGCAGGGGCAGCACAACGTCGTCGTGATGCTCAACCGGGTGATTGAGCTCGACGGGCTCGAGGACTGGCTGATCTGGTGGGGTGCCAACCTCGGCACGCCTTCAGAACAGCTGGTCGCCGGACGGGTGGGTGACGTGCTCGGCGACATCGAGGCCGCCCGGGAGCGGGTGAGACGCGAGGCCGGGTGGGTGATGGACATCTATCTCCTGCGGCGGGCCACGTGAGCGCACTGCTGGTGGCTGGCACGACGTCCGACGCGGGAAAGAGCATCGTCACGACGGGACTTTGCCGAGCCTTCGCACGACGGGGGCTGAAGGTGGCGCCGTTCAAGTCGCAGAACATGTCCAACAACTCGATGGTGTGCGCGTCGACGGAGGGTGCAGCGGAGATCGGTCGGGCCCAGTGGATCCAGGCGCTGGCAGCACGTGCGGAGCCCGAGGCCGCGATGAATCCGGTCCTGCTGAAGCCCGGCAGTGACAATCGCAGCCATGTCGTGGTGATGGGGCAGCCGGCCGGCGAGGTCTCCTCGCGCGACTTCGTCGACGGTCGCAGGCACCTCGCCCGCGCGGCGTACGACGCCTTCGACGACCTTTCCTCTCGCTACGACGTGGTGGTCGCCGAGGGGGCGGGAAGCCCGACGGAGATCAACCTCCGGGCCAGCGACTACGTCAACCTGGGGCTGGCCCGGCACGCGTCCGTCCCCACGGTGGTGGTCGGCGACATCGACAGGGGTGGCGTGTTCGCCGCGATGTACGGCACCGTCGCGCTCCTGGAGCCGGCCGACCAGCGGCTGATAGCGGGCTTCGTCGTCAACAAGTTCCGTGGCGACGCCTCGTTGCTGGCTCCGGGCCTCGAGGAGCTGGAGCGGCTGACTGGGCGACGAGTGTTCGGCGTACTGCCCTGGCATCGCGACCTGTGGCTGGACTCCGAGGACGCCCTAGACCTGGACGGGCGTCGTGCACGCACCGAGGCCGCGGTGCTGAAGGTCGCGGTCGTGCGGTTCCCGCGGATCAGCAACTTCACCGATGTGGACGCACTCGGCATCGAGCCGGGTCTCGACGTCGTCTTCGCCTCCGACGCGCGCGCCCTCGCGGACGCAGACCTCATCGTGCTCCCCGGCACCCGCGCCACCATCGCCGACCTCGCCTGGCTGCGGGACCGCGGCCTGGACCGCGCGGTGCTCGCGCACGCTGCAGCCGGTCGACCGGTGCTCGGGATCTGTGGTGGCTTCCAGATGCTGGGGCGTTCGATCTCGGATCCGACGGGGGTCGAGGGTGTGGCCGGCGCTGAGGTCGACGGGCTCGGGCTGCTCGACGTCCGGACCGACTTCGCCCCGGCCAAGGTGCTGCGGCTGCCCTCCGGGGAGGCGCTTGGGGTTGCTGCCTCGGGCTACGAGATCCACCACGGCCGGGTCACCCGTGAAGACGGGGCGGAGGAGTTCCTGGGCGGCGCTCGGGCCGGCCACGTCCTCGGGACGATGTGGCACGGCAGCCTGGAGGGCGACGAGTTCCGGGCCGCCCTGCTCGGAGTCGTCGCCGGGTGTTCCGGCCGTCGCTGGACGCGTTCTCCGGTGAGCTTCGGCGAGGCTCGTGAACGTCGGCTCGAGCTCCTGGCCGACCTGGCCGAGGAGCACCTCGACGTGGACGGGCTGCTGTCGCTGGCCACCTCGGGTGCTCCTGCTTCGCTTCGGGTCCTGCCGCCCGGGGACTCGCGATGAGGGTGCTGCTGCTCGGCGGGAC
>JBDSXU010000159.1:0-2026 GCA_039926005.1 Marmoricola sp. | reverse complement strand
ATCACCGGCATCGACGGGGCCGACGCAGGTCTCGCCAAGACCGGTCGCCTGTACCTCGAGACGATCCCGCGGCTCACTTCCGGGGCCGAGTACGCCGACCTAGGTCGGGTGCTCACCAGCACCTGCGACCAGTTCATCGCCTCGAGCACCGGCGGCTTCACGACAGCTGACTGCGAACAGGTGCGTGCCGCGGTCGCCGCGACCGAGCTGTCCTCGCCTCCCACCGACCCGGAGGCGGCGGCCGCCGAGGCGCCGATCTCGTGCCCGACCGGCGGCAGCGTGGACACCGTGATCGCGCGGGACGACGACGGCTTCGACGGCTTCGGGTTCTCCTCCTCGTCCATCCTGTGGGGACGCACTCCCGACACGTTCGGCCCGGGGTCCTACACCTTCAGTGGCACGGAGTCGCTCTTCGGCCTCAACCCTGACCCCGAGATGGGCTTCCCGAGCTCGGGAGCAATGACGAGCGCACCGTTCACGGTGCCCGCCACCAGCGGCGGAACCTATCTGAACTTCCACCACGCCTACGTCATGGACTGGTTCGACACGACGTACTACGACGGCGGCGAGCTCATCGTCTCCAAGCTGGTCAACGACGCGTGGACCCCGGTCGCTGGGCTGCCCTGGGTCAACGGCCCCACCAGGCACATCCTCGGCAGCACCGCCAGTGGGTTCACCGGCTTCGGCGGGGACAGCCACGGTTACGGTTCCAGCCAGGTGGACCTCTCCTCGCTCGCAGGTGAGCGGGTCAAGGTCGACTTCCGGGTCGAGGGCGACGCCGACACTGCCTACTACGGCTGGTGGATCGACGACGTCCGCCTCTATGGGTGCGACACCGCTGTGCTCCCGCCAGCGGCCACCGTGGCACCCACGGCACCGACTGGCGCAACCGTGAGCGCTGCGGCGACGAGTGCGACCGTCTCGTGGAAGGCGCCGACCGACCGGGGCAGCACTGCGATCGCCTCCTACCGGGTCACCCGCTCCGACGGCAAGGTCACGAGCTTGCCCGGCACGAGTCACTCGGCGAAGCTCACCGGATTCGACGCGCGTCACACGCAGACGGTGAGGATCGAGGCGATCAACGGTGATGCCCTCGTCGGGCCGCCGGCCGTGGTGGGTATCTACCCGACGACCACCACGGTGACCTCCTCGACCACACGTGCGAAGGCGAACAGGGCGTTCACCCTCACCGCCAGATTGGTCAGGCGCAACACGTCCACGGTGGTCGGTGCGATGCCACTCGTCCTCCAGCGCAAGGTCTCGGGATGGCGCTACTGGCACAAGGTGAGCACCGGTACGACGAGCACGCATGGCACGAAGGCGTGGTCGGTGCGCTTGACCAGGTCGACGTACTACCGGGTGGTCTCCCGTGGCGCCGGCAGCCACTTCGGATCCATCTCGGCTTCACGTCTGGTCAGGAAGCGCTGAACGAGTGAGGCTCGGCCGACTCACTTTGGCCGGGCCCCGTCACGTCTGAGAGCATCGCGAGCATGGATGCGATCACCACACCCCCGGCTCCGATCAACGAGCCGACCCTCAACTACACCCCGGGCAGCCCAGAACGGTCCGCGATCGAGGCGGAGCTCGCCCGTCTGGCAGCAAGCCCGCTCGACCTGACCGCCACGATCGGCGGAAAGAAGAAGATGGGCGGCGGTGCCGAGACCCCGGTGGTTCAGCCGCACGACCACGCGAGCGTGCTCGGCGTACTCAAGAACTCCACGAAGCGCGACGCCCAGGCGGCCGTCAAGGCGGCCAGCGACGCTGCTCCCGGCTGGCGGGCCATGTCGTTCGACGACCGTGCGGCGATCATCCTCAAAGCTGCCGACCTGCTCGCGGGCCCGTGGCGCGCGCGCCTGAACGCCGCGACCATGCTGGGCCAGTCGAAGACCGCCTGGCAGGCTGAGATCGACGCGGCCTGCGAGCTGATCGACTTCTGGCGCTTCAACGTCCACTACGCCCGCGGGATCCTGGCGGAGCAGCCGATCGCGAACAGCCCTGGAGTGTGGAACCGCACCGACCACCGGCC
>JBDSXU010000158.1:0-2178 GCA_039926005.1 Marmoricola sp. | reverse complement strand
CGGACCCAGCGGGGGAACAACAACCCCTACAGCCAGGACAACGAGATCTCCTGGGTCGACTGGCGCCCGGAGGGCGCGTGGCTGGGCACCTTCGAGATCACTCGGGTGGCGTTGCAGATCCGCCGCGAGCACCCGGCGCTGCGCCAGCGCCACTGGTTCGAGGGCCGACCCACGATCGTGGGAGGACCCAAGGACCTGGCCTGGATCCACCCCGAGGGCCGGGAGATGACCGGCGACGACTGGCAGGACGGGGACCTGCGCGTGGTCGGCATGTTCGTCTCCGGCGACCCGCTCCGCTCCCCCGGTCCTCGCGGCGAGCAGCAGCGCGACAGCAGCTTCATGTTCTGGCTCAACGGCTCACCCTCGGACCGCGAGATCACCTTCCCGTCCAACGAGTGGGTCCAGCACGGCGCCGTCGTCCTCTCCACCGACTCCGGCAACCCGATCGGGACCAGGGTCGAGGCCGGCCAGACGGTCACGCTCGCGGCCCGGAGCCTGGTGCTGTTGGAGCAGATCTGAGGGGCGCCAGGATCAGTCACGGGCGGTGAGGACGACCGGCCCGTCCTCGGTGATCGCGATCGTGTGCTCGCTGTGCGCGCCACGGGAACCGTCCTTGCTGCGGATGGTCCAGCCGTCCGGATCGGTGAAGATCTCCTCCGTCGAGTGCAGGAACCACGGCTCGATGGCGATCACCAGCCCGGGCCGCAGCCGGAATCCGCGGCCCGGGCGGCCTTCGTTGGGCACGTGCGGGTCGCCGTGCATGGTCCGCCCGACACCGTGGCCACCGAACTGGGTGTTGACCGAGAGACCCTGTGCACGCGCCACATCGCCGATCGCGGCGGAGATGTCACCGAGGCGGTTGTCCGGCTGCGCGACCGCGATCGCCGCGTCGAGCGCGCGCCGGGTGGCGTCGATGAGGTCGAGGTCGCGCTGGTCCGGCGTACCGACGATGAGGCTCAGGGCCGAGTCGGAGACCCAGCCGTCCACGGCGACCGCGAAGTCGAGGCTGAGCAGGTCGCCCTCGCGCAGGGTGTAGTCATGGGGCAGGCCGTGCAGCACCGCGTCGTTGACCGACGTGCACAGCACCTTGCCGAACGGCATCGCCCCGAAAGAGGGGTGGTAGTCGATGTAGCAGGACTCCGCACCCCGCTCGCGGATCATCCGGTGGGCGAGGGCATCGAGCTCGAGCAGGTTGACGCCGACGTCTGCCGCTTCCTCGAGACGGGTGAGGACCTCGGCAACGAAGCGGCCTGCCGGCCTCATCTGCTCGATCTCGGCGGGAGTGCGTAGTTCGATCACCGGTCGAGCCTACGGAGGGACGGGCGCGCACATGGCCCCGGCTTACAAATGGGATGGGGTTGACGGGCAATCCCTGACGTCGTGGCCCGACGCAACGGTGCACAACGACCGGTTTCCCCGGCCGACCGGGGAAACCTGCACCCCCTACGCCAGCGCCACCAACCCCAGCTCCGCAGGCGAGGACAGCGCAGCGTTCTTCGGGAGAATGCGGACCGCATAGCCGAAGGAGCCGGCCCGGGAGAGCTTGACGTGGCCCTCGAAGCGGTGGCGGCCGCCCTCGTAGGTCTCGCCGAGCACCAGCGAAGTGGTCGTGGTGTCGACGAGCTGGTCCTCGCCCTTGACGCGACCGTGCACGACCTGGACGTCGACGTCGTCGGGTGAGAGGGCGCCGAGCGAGGCGAAGACGCGCAGGTCGAGGCCGCCGCCGATCTCCGGGCTGTCGGAGAGTCCCTCGCTCTCCACGTGGTCGATGTGCACGCCGGACCAGCCGTCCACGACGCGTGCCTTCCACCTGGAGAGCTCGGCCGCACCCGCGTAGGAGTCGTTCATCGCCCGGGAGGAGACGGCGGCCGGAGAGTAGAGGCGCTCGACGTACTCGCGCACCATCCGGGTTGACAGCACCTTGGGCCCGAGCGACTTCAGCGTGTGCCGGACCATCTCGATCCAGCGGGTCGGCACCCCCTCGTCGTCGAGGTCGTAGAACCGCGGCGCCACATCCCTCTCGATCAGGTCGTAGAGCGCGTTGGCCTCGATGTCGTCCCGCTTGTCGGGGTCCTCGACACCGTCGGCGGACGGGATGGCCCAGCCGTTGTTGCCGTCGTACCACTCGTCCCACCAGCCGTCGAGGATCGAGAGGTTCAGGCCGCCGTTGAGGGCTGC
>JBDSXU010000157.1:0-19053 GCA_039926005.1 Marmoricola sp. | reverse complement strand
GTCTGGTGGCGCAGGGCTGGAGCTTCCCGGACCCGCAGGGCAACTTCGTCTGGCTGCCGTTGGGGGAGCAGGTGGCCGAGTTCGCCGCCGCCGCCGAGGAGGCCGGCATCACGGTGCGCCCGTTCGCAGGCGAGGGGGTGCGGGTGAGCATCGGGGAGCCGGCGGCCAACGACGTGCTGCTGACCGTCACGGCTCAGTTCCGCGAGCGGTCCTTGCGGTAGCGCCGGGCGCTGCGCTTCGCAGCGAGCCGCAGCATCATCGGTTGTGGTCGACGAGGTCCGGGTGGATCAGCTCCTTCGGCTTCGTCACCGCGACCCCAGACCTCGTCCAGCCAGCGGAGGTACAACTCGGCGAGCATCTCTCGAACTACTCCCGTCACGCGCTCGGACGGGGCGCAGAGCCGATCGGAATGATTGAAGTTTGTCCTAGTTGGGCATCCTGCACCCATGGTGGAACGTAACCCGACATATGTGGAGCAGGGCGAGTCCTTCGACCGCGACATGAACTACCTCTCGGACCGGATCACCCGTGACAGCGACGAGTGGCCGGTCGAGCGGGACCGCTACCGGCTCGTGGCCGCGAAGGCGTGCCCTTGGGCCAACCGCTCGATCATCGTCCGCAAGCTGCTCGGCCTCGAGGCCGTCATCTCCTTGGGGCTCTGCGGCCCGGTGCACGACAAGGACAGCTGGACCTTCGACCTCGACCCGCGTGGGGTCGACCCCGTGCTCGGCATCCACCGGTTGCAGGAGGCCTTCTTCAAGCGGGATCCCGACTACTCGCGCGGCATAACCGTCCCGGCGATGGTGGACATCGGGACCGGCCAGGTCGTGACCAGCGACTTCGCGTGGATCACCCGCGACTTCTTCTTCGAGTGGCGCGACTTCCACCGCCCTGACGCGCCGAACCTGTGGCCCGACGACGTCCACGAGGAGATGGAGGCCGTGATGAAGCGGGTCTTCAACGAGGTGAACAACGGCGTCTACCGCTGCGGCTTCGCCGGCTCACAGCAGGCGTACGACGATGCCTACGAGCGGCTCTGGACCACTCTCGACTGGCTCGAGGAGCGGTTGGCCGACCGGCGTTTCCTGATGGGAGATGCGATCACCGAGGCCGACGTACGACTGTTCACCACGCTTGCCCGCTTCGACGCGGTCTACCACGGCCACTTCAAGTGCAACCGCAACAGGCTGGTCGAGATGCCCCACCTCTGGGGCTACGCCCGCGACCTGTTCCAGACCCCGGGCTTCGGTGAGACCGTCGACTTCGACCAGATCAAGCAGCACTACTACATCGTGCAGAGCGACGTGAACCCCTCGGGGATCGTGCCGAAGGGTCCGTCAGTTGGGGGCTGGCTGACCCCGCACGGCCGGGAGTCGATCGGCTGACGCGTCAGGGGAACCTGCTCGGTGCCCTGAAGCCCGCACCGTGACCGACACCGAGCGCCTTGTCGGTGGTCGGTTGCAGACTGCGGTCATGACCGGCTTCACGATCCAGCCCATGGGCGCGTTCTCCCTGAAGGAGTCCGTCGAGTTCGGCTTCGGGCAGCGGCACGCCCAGAGGTTCGACGGCACCATGCGCCTCGCATTCGTCGCGGACACCCAGGACACGCAGGTCGCAGTGGTGCTCCGACAAGACGACGCCGGCGTGCACGGCGAGGTCACCGGGCCCGTCGATCCCGCGGTCGTGCAGCGGCAGGTGGCCCGGATGCTCTCCCTCGACCACGACGGCACGGTCTTCGAGCAGGTGGGCGAGCGTGATCCGGTGATCGGCAGGCTGCAGGCGCTGCGGCCGGGACTGCGGCCCCCGTTGTTCCACTCGCCCTACGAGGCGGCGGTGTGGGCGGTCATCTCCACGAGGCGTCCGGCGGCGGTCGCTACCCGGGTGCGTGACGAACTGGCGCGCACGCACGGCCGGGTCTTCGACCTCGACAACGTCGAGGTGGCGGCCCTGCCGACCCCCGACCAGCTGCTCGGGGTCGAGTCCGTTCCCGGCCTTCCCGAGGACCGGTTGTCACGGCTGCACGCGATCGCCGAGGCAGCCCGCTCGGGCGACCTGGCTCCGGACAGGTTGCTCGAGCTCGGCCCAGAGCTTGCCCAGGAGTCGGTCATGCGGCTCCCGGGGATCGGGCCTTTCTACGGCGCCCTGATCGTGATCAGGGCGACCGGCTTCGTCGATGTCCTGCCCGACCAGGAGCCCCGCCTCCTGGGGCTGGTCGAGCGCCTCTACGGACTGGCCGGTCCACCCGGTCCCCAGGAGCTCGCCGGGATTGCCGAGGCCTGGCGGCCGATGCGCACCTGGGTGGCTGTTCTAGTCCGTGCGGCGGGCGCGGAAATCGCTTGACCTCTGCTCCTCGTATTCGGGGCATGGCGGTCCTACGCTCTGCAAACACGGTCTCGGGCTTGACGACCGGAGGCTCGCATGGCCAGCACCGAGCAAGAGCACGAGCGGGAGAGCAAGGGCCTGCGGGCAGGGGCCATCGGCCTCGTCGGCAGCATCGTGGTCGGCATCGCCTCGACCGCGCCGGCGTACAGCCTGGCCGCGAGCCTGGGTTACGTCGTGATCGTCCAGAACGGCGACGGGATCATCGGCGTGAAGGCGCCGCTGATCATGGTGGTGGCGTTCATCCCGATGTACTTCATCGCCGTCGCCTACTCCGAGCTGAACAAGGCCGAGCCCGACTGCGGCACCACCTTCACCTGGGCCGCGCGCGCCTTCGGCACCAAGACGGGCTGGCTGGGCGGCTGGGGCATCATCGCCGCCGACGTCATCGTGATGGCGAACCTCTCCCAGATCGCCGGTTCCTACTCGTTCAGCCTCGTCGGCGCGGACAGCCTGGCCGCGAGCACCTTCTGGAGCACGGTCGCCGGCATCATCTGGATCGCGATCATGACCTACATCTGCTACCGCGGGATCGAGGTCTCGGTGAGGTTGCAGTACGCCCTGCTGGGGGTGGAGGTCGCGACGCTCGTCGCGTTCGCGATCTTCGCGCTCGCCAAGGTGTACTTCGGTGACGCACCGGCCGGCATCAAGCCCTCGCTGGACTGGCTGTCCCCGAGTGGGATGAGCCTGACCGCCATCGTGAGTGCCACGTTGATCGCGGTGTTCATCTACTGGGGCTGGGACACCGCTGTGGCCACCAACGAGGAGTGCGCCGACCCGGCAACGACGCCCGGACGCGCAGCCGTCATCTCGACGGTCCTGCTGCTGCTCACCTATGCACTGGTCTCCGTTGCGACGATCGCCTTCGCCGGGGTCGCCACCACGGGAATCGGTCTGGGCAACGAGGACAATGCCGACGACGTCTTCGCCGCGATGGGCCACGAGGTCTTCGGCGGCGGTGCGGTCGGCTGGATCATGGTCCACCTGCTGGCGATCTGCGTGCTGACCTCGGCCTCGGCGTCGACCCAGACGACGATCCTGCCGACCGCGCGGACCAGCCTGTCGATGGCGGCCTTCAAGGCGATCCCGGGACGGTTCGCGCGGGTCCACCCCAAGTACCTCACCCCGAGCGATTCCACGATCTGGATGGGCGGCGTCTCGATCGTCTTCTACGTCGGTCTGACCTTGCTCAGCGAGAACATCCTCGCCGACACGATCGCGGCGGTCGGGCTGATGATCGCCTTCTACTACGGGCTCACCGGGTTCGCCTGCGTGTGGTTCTACCGCAAGACGATGTGGGGCCGGCCGCGCGACATCATCATGCAGGGGCTGCTGCCGTTCCTGGGTGGAGTGTTGCTCCTGACGTTCTTCGTCATCGCCTGCAAGACCTATGCAGACCCGGACTATGGCTACACCAGCGTCGGAAGCATCGGCGGGGTGTTCCTGATCGGTGTCGGGTCGCTGCTGCTCGGTGTGGTCCTGATGTTCGTCTACCAGGCGATGGCGCCGGCCTACTTCCGAGGTGAGACGCTGCCCAAGGCGCACTCCGGTGACCTGATCCTGGTCGGTGGTGGCGATCGTCCCCTCGGCGTACGCCTCCCCGACATGCGCGAGATGACCGTGATCGCATCGGACCTCTCCAACCTGCCACCCGGGATGGAAGCCGTCGACCTGTCGACCGGCAAGCACGTCAGTAACGAGAGCGACCAGGTTGATGAGGGTGTTGAGGGCGATGATGCCGACCAGGAACCGGACCGTTAGACCGGCGTACTCCTCGGTGAGCGGCTCGACCAGGATCAGCGGCGCGGCCCGTCCGCGAGGATCGTGATCGCAACCTTGCCGCGGACCTGTCCGGACTCGAGACGACGCATGGCGTCCGGCGCCTCGGCCAACGAGTAGACCCGGTCGATGCCGGGCTTCACGCGGCCGTCCTCGACGAGGTCCTTCAGACGTTCGAGGCCCGTGAAGTGCTCCTTGCACAGCGAGGTGGTCAGCCGCTGACGCACAAGGGGAGACAGCGCCAGAGCGCGGAGCTGCCGGTTCAAGCCTCCTGAGAAGTTGCCACCCTCCTCGCCGCCCACGATGACGGCGGTTCCGGTCGGGGCGAGCGCGTGCCGCAGCCGCGAGATCGTGGGGTTCCCGGCGAGGTCGATGACCAGGTCGTAGTGGTCTCTGCCGTCCGCGAAGTCCTCGCGGGTGCGGTCGAGCACGTGGTCGGCGCCGAGGGACCTGACCAGGTCGAGCCTTGATGTGCTCGCCACCCCGGTGACCTCGGCTCCGGCAGCCACGGCGAGTTGTACGGCGAATCCGCCGACTCCCCCTGACGCGCCTGTGACCAGCACCTTCTGGCCGGCCTCCACCCGCCCGACGTCGCACACCGCACCCAGTGCGGTGAGCCCGGACACCGGGAGGGTGGCGGCCTGCTCGAAGGTCGTGTTCGCCGGCTTGTGAGCGAGCTTGTCCTCGCGGGCCACGGCGTACTCCGCGAACGTGCCTCGACCGAAGCCGAAGACCTCGTCACCGACGTCGAACCGGGTCACTGCCGGACCGACCTCGACGACCGTGCCCGCCAGGTCACCTCCTGCCACCGGGTTCCTCGGCCGGCGAAGGCCGAACGCGAGGCGGAGCAGGTAGGGACGCCCGGTCATGAGGTGCCAGTCGCCACGGGCGAGACCGGCTGCATGCACCCGGACGAGGACCTCGTGCTCGCGGACCGTTGGCCGCTCGATCGTCGCGAGGTGCAGGACTCCTGCGTCGCCGTACCTGTCCTGCACGATCGCCTGCATGGTGGCGCTCGCAGTCCTGGTGCTGGTGCGGTGCTGGTTCTCGGTTTCCATGGCTGCTCCCGTTCGACTGGTGGACGATCTGCTCGTACTAAGTACGGTTAGAGTAACGTACTAAGTACGAAAGAACCACCCTCGAGGAGTCAGATGCCGAGACCAGTCAGTGGAAGCCGCGTCCCGCTCAACCGGGAGCGGGTGCTGCGCTCCGCCGTCGAAGTGGCCGACAGCGGTGGCATCACGAGCCTCACGATCCGCTCACTGGCCGAGGCACTCGGGGTCAAGCCGATGTCGGTCTACCACCACGTCGCCAACAAGGAGGAGATCATCGACGGGATCGTCGACCTCGTCTTCGGCGAGTTCGCCTTGCCCGAGCCCGCTCGTGACTGGCGCCGGGAGATGCGCCGGCGTGCACTCTCGACGCGTGCCGTTCTCCGGGTCCACCCGTGGGCCATTCCGCTACTGCAGTCGCGAACCTCGCCAGGGGTCGCGACCCTCACCCATCTCAATGCTGTGATCGGAACCCTGCGTCAGGGGGGCTTCTCGGTGGAGATGACGGCCCACGCCTATGCACTGCTGGACAGCTACATCTACGGGTTCGCGATGTCGGAGGCGTCGCTGCCGATCAACGGTCCGGAGACGGTCGCCGAGGTCGCCGAGTCGATGGGCATGATGGAGCTCTTCTCGACGGGAGCGTTTCCCCACCTCGTCGAGTTCTCGACGGAGCACATCATGAAGCCCGGCTATGACTTCGGGCAGGAGTTCGAGGTCGGGCTCGATCTGGTCCTGGAGGGGCTGGCGCGATCGCTCGCGGGGTCGGACTGACCTGAGAACGGCCTGGAGGTCACCTTCAAGAGGCCGCTGACGGAACCAGAGCCGTCGACCACCCTCGGACTGGCTGGCGCATGACGCCGAGTCAGACAGATTGCTGGTGGTCGGCTAGCGTGCGCTCGGGGTCCGCTGCGGATCCTGCCTTTACGCGAGAGGGGCCGGGCATGGGCGCGACGCCGGGGCGCCACCTGCCCCTGGCTCCCGCGGCGGCCTTCGTGCTGGTGTGGTGCTCGGGCTACATCGCCGGTCCTTATGGCGTCGAGGCGATGTCCCCGCTGATGCTCGTGGCGGTGCGGTTCGTGATGGCCGCCACCATCGCCTGGGCTCTGGCCCGGGCGCTACGCGGGCCGTTGCGGGTCACGCGAGCCGATGCAGTCCGGATCGCTCTTTCGGGCTTCGTCCTCAACGGCGTCCAGTTCGGGGCGATGTACCTCGCCTTCGACGCAGGTCTCGGCGCCACCCTCGCCTCGCTGATGCACTCGCTCAGCCCGGTGTTGACCGCGGTGCTCGCCGCGTTCTTCCTGGGTGAACGGCTCACTCGTCTCCAGGTGCTCGGCTTCGTCATCGGGGTCGCCGGCGTGCTGCTTGTCCTCGGCCCGGACGTCGAGGAGGCCGGCGGCATGGTCGGTCTGGTCTGCGGCGTGGTGAGCGTTCTCGGGCTCAGCGTCGGCACCCTCGGTCAGCGCTGGATCGGTCACGCCCCCGACCCGCTCTGGTCCGGGACGATCCAGTTCGGCGTGGCCGCGCCACCGCTGCTGGTCCTCGCGTTCGTGGTGGAGGGCACCGACGTCGTACGCGATCCTGCGGCGGCCGGGATCGCGCTCGTCTACCTCGCAGTCGTGAACTCGATCATCGGCCTGGGCCTGCTCGGCATCCTGGTGCGGGCCCGCGGCGCCGGCGCGGCAGTGAGCGTGTTCTTCCTGATGCCTCCGGTGACCGCCGTGCTGGCGTGGCTGCTGCTCGGCGAGACACTCAATGCCCGCGAGATCGTCGGGCTGGTGATCACCGTCGTCGGGGTGGCCGCGGCGACGAGAAGTGCGCGTCCCAAGGCGTTCGAGGCCGCCTGAGAACACCCGTTGATTGGGCGCGCGCCGGTGTCGTCGGCTACCTTTTCCGGTGAGTCCTGTGTTGCACGTCACAGGCCCGTCTCGACCATCGGGGTCGTCCCGGCCGCGCCACCCCTGCGGCCAGCGCCCGGATGCATGCCACGCGAAACGCGGAGACCCCGCACTCGCCCGGACACAGGGAGTATTCATGCGCGATTTCGGTCCTGACCTCGTGGAGGTCTTCGGTCCCTCGCAAGCCGACGGAGGCCCCGAGCTCGTCCAGCTGCTCACTCCCGAGGGTGAGCGCGTCCACCACCCCGAGTTCGACATGGAGTTCAGCGCCGAGGAGCTTCGGGGCTTCTACCGCGACATGGTCCTCACCCGGCGCATCGACACCGAGGCGACCGCCCTTCAGCGCCACGGTGAGCTCGGCATCTGGGCCCAGCTCCTGGGCCAGGAGGCCGCGCAGATCGGCGCCGGCCGCGCCCTGCGGCCCCAGGACTACGTCTTCCCGACCTACCGCGAGCACGGCGTCGCCTGGTGCCGTGGTGTGGACCCCCTCAGCCTGCTCGGGTTGTTCCGCGGCGTCGACCATGGCGCATGGGACCCGAACGACAACAACTTCGGCCTCTACACGATCGTGATCGGCGCCCAGGCCCTGCACGCGACCGGCTACGCGATGGGCATCCAGCGCGACGGCGCGGTCGGCACCGGTGACCCGGATAGGGACGCGGCCGTGGTCGCGCACTTCGGGGACGGCGCCAGCAGCCAGGGCGACGTGAACGAGGCGTTCATCTTCGCCGCCTCCTACAACGCTCCGGTCGTCTTCTTCTGCCAGAACAACCAGTGGGCGATCTCCGAGCCGATCGAGCGCCAGTCGCGGATCCCGCTCTACCAGCGGGCGCTGGGGTTCGGCTTCCCCGGCGTACGCGTCGACGGCAACGACGTCCTCGCGACGTACGCCGTCACGCAGGCCGCCCTGCAGCGGGCCCGCGAGGGCAGCGGCCCCACCCTGGTCGAGGCGTACACCTACCGGATGGGGGCGCACACCACCACCGACGACCCGACCCGCTACCGGCTCTCCGACGACGTCGAGCGCTGGAAGCTCAAGGACCCCATTGCGCGCGTCAAGGTCTATCTGCGGCGCAACGGGCTCGCCGACGAGGAGTTCTTCGACGCGATCCAGGCCGAGGCCGATGAGCTCGGCCACCACCTGCGGGAGGGTTGCAAGGCCATGCCGGACCCGAAGCCACTGGACATGTTCGACCACGTCTACGCCGAGGAGACCGACGAGCTGCGCCAGCAGCGCGAGGGCTACGCGGCCTACCTCGAGACGTTCGAAGGCTCCACCGTTTCTGGGGGCAGTTGAGATGGCCGCCAAGACGCAGAAGATCACTCTCGCCAAGGGCCTCAACATGGGCCTGCGCAAGGCCATGGAGGACGACCCCAAGGTCCTGATCATGGGGGAGGACGTCGGCAAGCTCGGCGGTGTCTTCCGGATCACCGACGGCCTGCAGAAGGACTTCGGCGAGGACCGGGTCATCGACTCCCCGCTCGCCGAGTCCGGCATCGTCGGCACGGCGGTCGGTCTCGCGCTGCGCGGCTACCGCCCCGTCGTGGAAATCCAGTTCGACGGGTTCGTCTACCCGGCGTACGACCAGATCGTGTGCCAGGTCGCGAAGATGAGCTACCGATCCAAGGGTCGCTGCCCGATGCCGATGGTCATCCGGATTCCCTTCGGCGGGGGCATCGGCGCCGTCGAGCACCACTCGGAGAGCCCCGAGGCGCAGTTCGCGCACACCCCGGGCCTCAAGGTCGTGGCGTGCTCCAACCCGGTCGACGGCTACTGGATGATCCAGCAGGCGATCGCGTCGGACGACCCGGTCATCTTCCTCGAGCCGAAACGCCAGTACCACGCCGACAAGGCCGACCTCGACGACTCCGTGATGCCCGAGCCGCTGTTCACCAGTCGGGTCCTGCGCCGCGGCACCGACGCGACGGTGCTGGCCTACGGCCCCATGGTCAAGACCGCGATGAGGGCCGCGGAGGCGGCGTCCACGGAGGGACGCTCCCTCGAGGTGATCGACCTGCGCACACTGAGCCCGCTCGACATGGGCCCGGTCTTCGATTCGGTACGACGGACCGGGCGGGCCATCGTGACCCACGAGGCCCACGTCAACCTCGGGATGGGGTCCGAGGTGGCTGCGCGCATCCAGGAGGAGTGCTTCTACTCACTGGAGTCACCGATCCTGCGCGTCGGCGGCTTCGACACCCCCTATCCCGCCTCCCGGATCGAGGAAGACTTCCTGCCCGACCTCGACCGACTGCTCGACGCGGTCGACCGATCGATGGAGTTCTGAGGTGGCTGACTACCTGCTCCCCGACGTCGGCGAAGGGCTCACCGAGGCCGAGATCGTCTCCTGGCGAGTCAAGAAGGGCGATGTCATCGAGATCAACGACATCGTCGTAGAGATCGAGACCGCCAAGTCGCTGGTCGAGCTCCCCTCGCCGTACGCCGGGACAGTGACCGCCCTGCTCGTGGCCGAGGGTGAGACGGTCGACGTGGGCACGGCGATCATCTCGATCGGCGACCCCGGTGCTGCCCCTCCCGCGGCCCCGGCGCCTGCTGACATCGGCGAGATCGACCTGTCCAACCCGGCGGCGAGCGGCGGCGGCGAGGGCGAGAGTCTGGTGGGCCGCAACAAGGCCGACCGGGGACCGCTGCGGCGGCCGCGCCGGGGAGCGGCGTCGCCCTCGAGCGAAGCCGCGGCAGCCACCCAGATGCAGGTCCAGGGCGCGTTCGCACCGGGTGGCGCCCGCTCTCAGGACGTCGTCGAGTCCGACGAGCCCTCCGTCGTGGCGAGGTCGGTGTCGACGCAGGAACCGGCTCGCGACGAGTTCGTCCCCACCCAGGCGCTCAGCGGTGCCGAGACCCGGGCACTCGCCAAGCCTCCGGTGCGCAAGCTGGCCAAGGAGCTCGGGGTCGACCTGACCCTGCTGACGGGCAGTGGGCCCTCGGGGTCGATCAGCCGCGAGGACGTCACCTCGGCCGGATCGAGCGGGACGTCATCCAAAGTGGCTGTCCGGGCGACCGGCTCGGATGACGCTGCGGAACGCGAGCGTCGCGAGCAGATCAAGGGTGTGCGCAAGATGATGGGCCAGGCGATGGTCGAGTCGGCCTTCTCCGCGCCCCACGTCACCGAGTGGGTGACCGTCGACGTCACGCGCACCATTGAGTTCGTCGAGCGGCTCAAGCAGCGCCGCGAGTTCCGCGACGTGAAGGTCTCGCCGCTGCTGGTACTGGCGCGGGCGGCGATGCTGGCGATGCGCCGGGTGCCCGAGATCAACTCCTGGTGGGACCAGAAGGCCCTGGAGATCGTGTTCAAGAGCTACGTGAACCTCGGCATCGCCGCGGCCACACCGCGCGGGCTCGTCGTACCCAATATCAAGGACGCCGAGCGGCTGTCGCTGCTCCAGCTGGCCGAGTCTCTGAACCAGCTCGCCGCCACCGCCCGCGAGGGTAGGACACAACCTGCCGAGATGTCCGGCGGCACGTTCACGATCACCAACGTGGGGGTCTTCGGTGTCGATGCCGGCACGCCGATCATCAATCCCGGCGAGTCGGCGATCCTTTGCTTCGGGGCGGTGCGCAAGCAGCCGTGGGTGGTGGACGACGAGATCGTCGTACGCCAGGTGACGCAACTTGCGCTGAGCTTCGACCACCGGCACGTCGATGGTGAGAAGGGGTCGCGCTTCCTCTCAGACGTCGCGGCAATCATGGAGGACCCGGCGACAGCGCTGGTTTTCTAGAGACCCAGCGTCTACTTGGCCGGTGCGACGTAACGGAATCCCAGCCCGTTCGGGACCGCGCGTTCGTGCCCGTCCGACGGCTGGTTGCGAACCGCGACCGACCCGGCCGGGTCGCGGGCGATCATCGTCGAGGACCCGCCGCCGTCCAGATTGAGGCCCTCCTCGTCGCCGAGTGACCGGAGCAGCCCGGCCAGCTGGAGCAGCGTTTGTCCGCCGCTGTTCTCGGAACGACCGTCGACCACCACGAGGTGCAGCAGGCGCTGGTCACGGTCGATGCCGATCGCCGTACGCGGGTGCAGCTGTGCGTTGTCGGTGGTCGTGATGGCGCCGTTGCGCAACAGCTGGGTGCTCCCGCTGACCGCCACGTGCGCCGCGACGCTCAAAGACTTGTGCACTGCCGCATGCCGTCCGACCCGCAAGGCCTTCAGTGCGGTGGCACCCTTGCCCCGGCCCACGAGTACGTATCCGCTGAACGACCTTCCAGACGAGACCTTGGTGCCGTTGCTGACCACGACACCGTTGCGGATGACGACCTGGCGCAGCCGGGTCGCGCCTCCGACCACCCGCTTGCCAGGGGCCAGTCCCCAGGCGGGGGTGTAGAGCCCGATGCCCTGCAGGGCCACGGTCGGGGAGTTGTAATTGGAGATCGCGATGGCTCGCCCGGCTCGAGGCGTCACCTTGGCGACGAGCCGGTCCTGCACCACGTCCGGCGTGTACCCCCTGCCGAGAATGAACGTCGTGTTCCACCCCGACCGCGGGGCGTGCAGCACGCGTTGCTCTCGGTCCGCCCCGACTCCGAGTGGTGCACCCGTGTCTTCGATGTCGAAGAAGTCCGCGTTCACGCCGGCAATATCACCGTCGTCGGTGAGCCACTGGGAGAGCGGAGCCCGCGCGGAGATGGTCGGACCGCTCACCTGGTCGAGCACGAGCCCGGGCTCCTCCAGGTGTGCTGTCAACACGAAAATGCGGGTAGGGCCCTGGGCTGCGATCTCGGTCCACTGCGAGTAGTCCAGTCCCGGCGCGACCTGCCAGCCGATCTCGTCCAGCCGGGCACCGGACATGCGTGCCCGCCGGGGGAAGTCGGAGAGCAGCGGGCCACGGATGCCGTCGGAGCTGTGAACCGTGGGGCGAGGGCCGCCGGCGAGCGACTCGCCGGGCCCAGAGGGGACATCGCCGGCCGCTCTGGGGAGGCTGCTGAGGGAGGCGAGCACGAGCAGAGACGTTGCGGCAGCAGCCAGAGATCTACGCACTCGGGACATCTGGCCAGTAGACAGTGCGCAATGCCCGCATTCCACGCGAACTGCGGCATCTCCCAGCTGATGGGAATCCAGCCCGAAGCCAGCCAGACCGGGTCGTCAGTGGGGCTTTGGAACTTCACCCGCTGATGGTGTGCCAGTCGTCCAGCAGGTCCTGCTCCTCGGCCCGGCTCAACCCGGTGCGGGGCGCGTTCCGCGTGGATCGCAACCAGGCCAAGGTGTCGACCGCGGTCTCGCCCATGGGTCGCGTGGTCAGGCCCGCGGCGATCGCCGCGCTGACGTCGTGGGAAGTCATCCCGCGGCAGTCCTCGGGCAGCCACAGCGGCAGGGACCTGGGACCTGACCAGTACGCGACGTCTCGTTCGAGCAGGAAATCCGCAGATGCCCAGACCAGCTGGGCCTTTCCGCCGACCGCGGTGACCACCTCGTCGACCAGGTCGCCCAGACGCATGACCGGACCGGTCGCGTCGTACACCCCCGTGAGCTGCCGCTCGGCGCAGGTGACGATCCAGGCGGCCAGGTCGCGTACGTCGATGGCCTGCGTGCCGCGGTCCGGGGACTCGGGTGCGAGCACGTCGCCACCTTCGGCCAGCCGCTCCGGCCAGTAGCTGAACCGGCCGCTCGGGTCGTCCGGTCCCACGATCAGGCCGGGGCGAACCACCAGCCACTCCTTCGCGCGCCGTTGCACGTCCTGCTCGCAGCCGATCTTGTTCGATCCGTACTTCTCGGGGCTGTCCTGCTCGAGGTCCTCGGTGATGGGAGGCAACAGGGGCAACGTGTCCTGGCTGCCACCCGGGGTCGCCTGGTCGGCGTACACGCTGATCGTGGAGACGAACGTCCAGTGCGGGATCCGGTCGACGAGCACGTCCAGCGCGCCGGCCACCCAGGAGGGCGTCCGCGCCACATCCACCACGGCGTCCCACTCACCCTCGAGCGCGGACCAGTCGGGCGCATCGCGGTCAAGGACGACGTGGCGAGCGCCCTCGGGGACCGCCCCGGACACACCGCGCGCCGCGCAGGTGACGTCGTGCCCACGGGCGACGGCGTCCGCCGCGACCGCGTGCGAGAGAAACATGGTTCCGCCGAGAACGAGAAGTCGCATCTACCCAACCTGATCCTTGTCCGCCTGTGGCGCAAGCACTGTTCGCCGAGGGCTGAGCCGTTTGGTCTCAGCCCGTGAACAGAGTGACGACCGCGCTGATGGCCCTAGCGGTCGTCATTGCCCCCCTGCTCTGGGCTCGGCCCCCGACTCCGCTTCACCGCCGTGGCGCGGGGTGATCACGTTCGACAAGAACTCGTCGAACCCGGCGAACTCGCGCCTGATCTGGCGGCTCTACCAGAAGGTCTGCCGCTGAGAGTCCCGACGTTCCACGACTACAGGTCGGCCCGGATGCATCAAGCTCTCCCCGGGGTGATCTCCCGCAGCTCGTCACGTTCCACCACCGCCACTTCTCCACCGGCGTGCGCTACGCCAAGGCGCAGGTCGAACTGCGCGTCGTGAGCTGATCCGGGGGCATCTCATCTCCCGGAGGCGACCCGTTCCCGGAGCTCGTCGCTGCGGTCCCACTGGTTGACGTGCATGGCCGCGACCAGACGGCCGCCGCGTCGCCACCAGCAGGAGAAGCCGTCGTCGCTGTCCCCGGGCTCGAGGCGCACGTCGTCGGCGCCGGCCGCGTGACCGAAGAACTCCATCCCCAGGTCGTACTGGTCACTGAAGAAGTACGGCAGCTCCTCGTAGACGACCGGCTCACCGAGCAGGGCGTGGGCGGCCGCCCGTCCCTGGCTGATCGCGTTCTGCCAGTGCTCGACGCGGATCCGGCCCCCGAGGAGCGGGTGCTCGGCGTTGGCCACGTCTCCGGCGGCGAAGACCGCGGGATGGCGGCTTCGCAGGCCGCTGTCGACGAGGATGCCGTTCTCGACGTCCAGCCCGGCGTCGCGGGCGAGCTCGACGTCGGGGACCACGCCGATCCCCACGAGCACCGTGTCCGGTTCGATCCGCGAGCCGTCGCCGAGCACGGCGGTGCCACCCTCGAGTCGCTCGAGCCCGGTGCCCAGTCGCAGGTCGACTCCCTGTCTGCGGTGCGCATCGGCGAACCGTGCGGCCACGTCCGGCCCCAGTGCAGCCAGCAGCGGGAGCTGCGCCGGCTCGACCACGGTGACGGTGGTGCCGAGTGTCCGGGCCGAGGCGGCGGCCTCCATGCCGATCCACCCACCGCCGAGGACCAGCAGATGGCGCCCCGGCCCCAGACGTTCCCGCAGCGCGGTCGAGTCGGCGAGCGTGCGCAGGTAGCGGACCTCGATGCGCTCGGTCGAAGCGAGGTCGAGGGTGCGTGCCCGGGCGCCGGTTGCGATGAGCAGCTGGCTGAACGGCGTCGAGCCCGCTGCCGAACGCACCGTCTGCCCCTCGAGATCGAGAGCCTCGACACGTTCACCGACCCGTAGGTCGACGTTGTTCTCGGCGTACCACTCCGGCGGCTGGACGTAGGTCGACTCGCGACTGTCCTGGCCCTGGAGGTATCCCTTCGACAGCGGGGGCCGCTCGTAGGGGACCTCCGGTTCCTCGGCGAAGAGCACGACCTCGCCCTCGTGGCCGGCCTCGCGTAGCTCACGGACGGCGCGACCTGCTGCCAGGCCGCCGCCGACGATGACGATCTGCGCGCTCATCTGTGCCCTGCGCGAGCGCTCGAGGCGTCCGGGGTGGCCAGCCGAGCCAGGGCGAGTGCTCCGACCAGCAGTCCGAAGTCGCGCAGGGCAACGTCGTAGAAGTCAGCGAGGGTGACGAGGTCGACGATGATGCCGGCCAGCCAGAGCGCGACCACATAGCCGCCGAGTCGGGGCTGCACGGCCACCAGAATACCGGCGGCGATCTCCACGACGCCAACGAGCAGCATCGCCTGGTGTGCGCTCCCCGGGACGAGGTTGTTGATCCAGGGCGCGAGGTAGTGGTCCCAGTCGGTGAGGACACCGAAGAACTTGTGAGCCCGAAGGCGATGGGGGCGATCGTGAAGACCGTCCGGAGGAGCAGGAGGGCTTCGCGGGCGCCTCGAGCTGAGGCCGGGCTGGAGGTGCTGAGTGTGGTGGCGGCGTCGGTGGTCATGGTGATGCCTCTCTAAGAGATAGGAATTACTACGTTAGAAGCCTCCACCTCTTACGTCAAGTGATCTATCCTTTAGAAATGGCACCCTCGCCGGACCACGCGCCCGACTCGATCGACGAGGCCGCCTCGCGGCTGGGCGCTCTCGCGGACGCGACCCGGCGCCGGCTCTACCGCCATGTCGCGCAGGCGAGACAACCGGTGAGCCGCGAGGGGGCGGCCGAGGAGCTGGGCATGCCGGTGCACACGGCGAAGTTCCACCTCGACAAGCTGGTGGACGAGGGGCTGCTCGAGGTGGAGTTCCGCCGACTGACCGGTCGCACGGGACCAGGGGCAGGACGCCCGGCCAAGCTTTACCGACGCTCGGCCCGTGAGTTCAGCCTGTCCCTGCCGAACCGGCACTACGACCTGCTCAGCGAAATCCTGGCCCGGGCGGTCGAGACGGCCGCCCTCGAGGACGCGCCGGTGAAGGAGGTCGCCTCACGAGTCGCGCGGAGTCAGGGGCTGGCTCTCGGCGAGGCGGCGGCAGCGTCCCGAGCTGGTGCGGGCTGTCTCGCGCGACTCGCGTCGAGCCTGGAACCACACGGTTACGAACCGCGCATCGAGGGTGCGCGGATGCTCCTTGAGAACTGCCCGTTCGACCGGATCGCCCGCACCCACACGGACCTGGTGTGCGGCCTCAACCTCGACCTGGTGGGCGGGGTCGCGGCAGGCCTGGGGTGTGACGACCTCGACGTCACCCTGGAGCCGACCCGCGGCCGGTGTTGCGTGAGTGCCCGCTCGACCTCGTGAGGCGAGACAGTACTGCCCGCTCGGCGAACTACGCGGGGAGGTGCTTGACCATCAACGAGACCAGGTGTCTGTTGGAGTCGCGCTGGCCGACCTCGGCGAAGCCGCGGGCACGGTGGAAGGCGAGCGAGGCCTCGTTCGGCGGGTCGAGGTTGACCTCCAGAGCGAACACGGGCTTCCCACAGGACGACTCCAGCTCGTCGTAGACCATGGAACCGAGTCCGCGACGACGGAAGTCCGCGTGGATCACCACCCGGTCGAGGTAGCAGAAGTCCTCGTAGCGCTCGGTGAACCAGGCGAAGTTCTCCCCGTCGTACGCCGATCCAGCAGCAAACGTCAGCACGAAACCCGCGAACCCGCCATCGACGTCGATGACCTCCGCGGAGCCGGCCACGCCGAGGAGGGCAATGAGGCGGGTCTCGTCCATCGGTGCCAGCAGCTCGACGTTGCGCTCGTTGAGTGCCAGCACGTCCGCGTGGTCGGCCGGAGTGATGGGCCGCAGCATCATCCGTCCAGGAACCTCACGCCCGTGGCCTCCTCGCTGATCTCCCACAACCGCCGCTGCGACTCGCGGTCCAGCGCCAGCCGGCGAGGGCTCAAGATCCGGGGGTAGCCCTTCATCTGGCCCAGGCCACTGGGCCCGATGTAGGTCGACCCGGGGAGGTCAGCGGTGGCCGCCATCAACGTGGGGAGGGCGCCGATCTCGGAGGGCTGGCCGATGGCCGCGAACACCGCCTGCATGATCGTCGCGCTGAAACGCATCCGTTCCTTCGAGCTACCGGTGTCGATCCCGGTGCCCATCAGGCCGGTGGGCGCGTAGCCGGGGTGGGCGGCGAGCCCCCGGACCGGCAGGCCCTGGTCGCGGGAGCGGCGGTCGAGCTCGAAGACGAACATCAGGTCGGCGAGCTTGGACTTCGCGTACCCGGCCCAACGGCCGTAGTGACCGCTCCCGTCCTTGGGGTCCTCGAGAGGGGCTGCTCGCGCGATGCGGCTGGCCAGGGAGCCGACGGCCACCACCCGTCCGTCACCCGAGGCGATCAGCTGCGGCATGAGCAGGCCGGTGAGCGCGAACGGGCCGAAGTGGTTGGTCGCCATCTGCAGCTGCAGCCCGTCGGCTGTCACCGCGTGTGGTGTCGCCATCACGCCCGCGTTGTTGACCAGCAGGTCGAGCGGACCCTCCACCTGGTCAACCGCCCGCCGGATGGAAGCAAGGTCGGAGACGTCGATCGAGAGCGGGTGCAGGACCGCGCCGGGCACGGCTTCCTCGATGCTGCGGATCGATGCCTCGAGCTTGGTCGGGCTCCGAGCACCGAGGATGACCTCGGCCCCGTGCCGTGCGAGCTCGATGACGGTCTTCTCGCCGATTCCGCTGGTGACCCCGGTGACCAGGGCGCGTTTGCCGGTCAGGTCGGGGATGTCCTTCGCGGTCCATGGCGTGCCCGCGCTCACGGGGTCACCGACATCGACTTCAAGAGGCGGCGACACAGCTCCTCGTCGCCTTCGATCACCGGACTGGTCGCCTCGGGTCCACGGCGTCCACCGGCGAGCACGACGAAGTCCTCGGGGCTCAGGGAAACTGATGCCGACGCCGGCGTACCCTCCTCGACCCGGGTCGCGCGACCGTCCTCGCCCACTTCCACGGTCCACCCAAGACCCGCATCGGGCACCGCGAGCCGGAGGGTGGTGCCGATCGGAGGGGCGAGGCGCTTGCCCACCACCATCGGCAGGGCACGTCCGAAGGTGGAGAGCACGTGCTGGGCGGCCGCGCAGTCGTAGCCACCCGGCCGGTCGATTGCCCGTCGTACGTCCTGGTCATGCATCCACACGTCGAGGGGACGGTTGCTCAGCAGCGTCTGGTAGTCCCAGGGGGCACCACCCGGAGTCCTCGGCGGTGCAGCCGCGCCGTCGGTGGGTGGTTCGGCCTGGAGCGCGGCATAGCGGATGGCCACAGCACGCTCGATCTCCTCGGCCAGCGCCTCCATGTCACGGTCGCGACGGGCGAGCACACCCTGCTCGGTGTAGTAGCTCATCAAGCCCTTGAGGTGGGGTGCTTCCGCGACCTCGAGCGTCTCCTCCGGCGCCCCGGCGAGCACGGCCTCGAGGTGGGCGGTGTGCGCAACGTTGTCCTTGACCGTCCAGCCCTCGAGGTCGGTCGGCAGGTCCCAATGCTCGTGCGGGATCTCGCGCACGAGGGCCACGAAATCGGTGCAGGCTTGGTGCCAGATCTCGACCAGCTGGACGAGTCGATCCTCGCGCCGATCTTTCGGAGCCTCAGTCATGGCGCACAGCGTACGGCGACCCGTCCGCACCTGTAGGCGAAGAGCGAGCCGGGCCGCCGGGACGACGAGGAACGGGGTTTTCTCAGCGAGGCGGGTCCTCCACATGACGCTCCCGGACCACGGTGGTCTGACGCGTGCGCTGGGCGTTCGTGACGAGCGCCAGCACGATGGCCAGCGCTCCCACGACGATCAGGATCCAGCCCAGGGTGTTGGTGGCGACGAGGTCGACGATGCTGGCAGGCAGGTTGAACACGTCCAACGCGAGGACCAACCCGATCAACAGCAGGACGGCACCAAGTCCGATTCCCATGGCAGTGCTCCCGTCGGTTGGACTGAGTGTGTCCCAAGGGATGGCTCAGCATGCCTCGATCTGGAGCTCGGACCCGGCCCGGTGGTTCCTTCCCAGCCATGGCGACTCGCGCTCAGAAGGAGGCTTCGTCCAGCTCCATCAGGGACAGGTCGGTGGCCTCGGCGATGGCCAGCTCGGCGGTGATCTTGGGCAGGTTGTACTGCGCGAAGAACTGCGCCGCTGCGACCTTGCCCTCGTAGAAGGCCTTGTCCTTGGCGGACACCTCGCCACCGAGCCTCTCGAGCGCGACCTCCGCGCCCTTGAGCAGCAGCCAGGCGCAGACGACGTCACCGAGCACCATCAGGAGGCGGGAGGTGTTCAGCCCGACCTTGTAGATGTTCTTGATGTCGCCACCCTCGGCCGACTCGTCGGCACTCATCAAGGTGTTGATCATCAGCCCGACCAGTGCCTGCGCGTCCTCGAGCGACTTCGCCAGCAGC
>JBDSXU010000156.1:0-4402 GCA_039926005.1 Marmoricola sp. | reverse complement strand
GTGGCCGACCTGATCACCGGTCTGTTCTCACGAGGCACCCAGGTCTAGCGGCTGGTCAGCGGGGCACGGCCGCGAAGGTGCCCTGACCCACCCAGCGCGGAAGCGCACGTCGCACTTCGCTCGGCGCCTCGACGACGAGTGAGCCATCGCCCAGCGCCTGTTCCCAGCTCCGGTCCCCGCGCCAGATCTGGGTGAGTGCCCGCAGGCTGGTGCGCACCGTTGCCGTCTTCTCGAATCCCGGGTCGAAGTCGCAGACGTCCAGTGACTTCCGCGAGTTCTTCAAGACCCGCTACGGACCGACGATCGCGATCTACCGCGCGAACGCGGGGGACCCGGCGCGCTGCGAAGCACTCGACCGGGACCTCGATGCGTTGGCCGAGAGGTTCGGAGTCGCCGACGGTTCGATGGAGTGGGAGTACCTGCTCGTCACTGCGACGCGCCTCTGAGTCGCTGCACCACCCGGGCGATGAGGTCGTGGGGCACGGGCTGGTCCAGCGGGAACTTCAGGGTTCCCCTGCCCGCGGCGTACGGCGCCAGCTCGCTCGCCAGATCCTCGTCGCCCGGCATCGGGTAGAGGCTGACGTGCTTCTTCCAGCCGGCGTAGTGCACGATCCGGCGGCCGCCGATCATCAGCGTCGGCATGTTGTAGGTGATGGCGTCCTCTGCCTCGGGCAGGGCCGCGCGGATGGTCGACCGCACCTCGGCGAGCACCTGGCGGACCTCGGGGTCCAGGGACTCGAGGTAGTCCTCGATGCGGGTGAACTTCTGCGCCATGGTCGATCTCCCCGTCAGGGCTTGGGCAGCAGGTCGTTCAGCACCCGGAGCCAGTCGTCGAACCAGGGGACGACTGAGTCCCCGACCGCCGTGTCGATGCCGATGTAGCGCAGACCGACCAGCGCGAGCGTGGCCAGCGAGAGCACGAAACCCACTGCTGCCAGCACTCCACCGGCGACAGCGGGCCGGCTGGACCGCGCCATCCCGACGATCGAGATGACCAGCGCGAGGGCGCCGAGCCCGGCAGCGAGTGCCATCATCAGCGAGAACGGAACCGCCAGGATTCCGAAGAGGCCACCGAGGAAGGCGATCTCGGCAGCAGCGGAGGTGTGCACCGGCCGCGCCGGGGAGCTCGCGAAGAGCGCGCCCAACGCGGCGTCCGCCTCGAGGGCTGTCCGTTTCTCGGGCCGCGGTTCCAGCTCGCGCCCGACATCCTGCGTCGTCATAGGCAAAGCGTAGGTCCGCCGATCACGGTCGGACCCTCGCCGCGCCCGGGTCGTGGCCCTGTCAGTGGCCCCTGTCAGTGACGCAGGGTCGCGCCGAACCACCGGGTCGTCCACGGACGGTCGACGCGCACGCGCCTGCCGGTGCCGGGTGAGTGCAGCATGCGGGCGTGTCCCCTGCTGCGACCCAGGAACATCGCTGCGTGGTAGACGCCGCCGCCGTCGGTGAAGAACATCAGGTCTCCGCGGCGGAGCCTGCTCTTCGAGATGTGGTGGGCACGCCTGGCCTGGGCCGAGGAGGTGCGCGGGATCTTGATGCCGGCCCTGCGGAAGCTGTACTGCATCAGGCCGGAGCAGTCGAAGGCCCGTGGACCGGCTGCGCCGTACCGGTAGGGATCGCCCACCTGTTGCAGCGCGACGTGCACCGCGCGGCTGACCCGGTGGGATCTGCTGGTGGCCGACGCGCTGGAGGCGGGGCCGAATGTGGTGACTCCGGCGAGCATCGAGATGGTCAGGAGCGGAAGCAGGACGAGGTTGCGGATGCACACGTTCAAGGGCATGGGTGGTTCCTTCCCACGCCTGTGAGGTGAGCTGTCGGGTTGGGACTGGAAGTGCCCCGCCACCTGTCGGTGGCTTCACCCCGAGCACGATCGGGGGAGATCGCGCATGGAACCTGTGGGTCCCCCACTCCTGCCCGCGTGTGTTCGGATGGACATCCGGAGTGGGGCAGGACTCGGCGTACCCAGGATGCTGGTCGACCGGGGCAGGCTAACCCGTCACGGCGCCCAATGACCCGGAAACGATCCACGCCCGCGGCAACTGCAGCTTCGGATGGCACCAAGGATCCGGCCGCGCCGCCCGTTCCGGCCTCAGTGAGCCAACCGCTCCTGCAGGTGTACGACGACCGGGTCGCCCGCCTCCTTGCCGATCCGCTGCCGGACCGACCCCTTGACGGGGAGCTTGTGGGTGCCGTCGCCGAGCGCCATGAACGAGCTTGCGAAGGGCTCGCCGTCGACGCTGCCGCGGACCTTGACCAGCCCGCCGGTGCCGAAGTACTCGGCCGAGCCGGGCATCACCACGTAGGTCCATCCGCCCTTGGCAGGGCTCTTCTCCAGCACCGCGGTGAACTCGTGATCGAGCGGACCTGGTGGATGTGTCTGGTCGGGCATCTCGCTGCCTCCTCCGGCACCTGCGGGTGAGGTGCCTCGCGTCTGTTCAGACCGACTCCAGTCCACGAAATCATCGCGCAGAAGTGGACCTCGGGCGTCATCTCAACCACGCGAGGACGGCACCTGCGAGGGCCAGCGCGGCCAAGCGCCAGGCGAACAGCCTGGCCCAGGGACCCGTGCCGGACGTCGGCTCGCTGATCACGGTGACGAACATCCCCGTCTCGGCCTCCGTCGTCGGGTTGGGGGCCGGCATCGAGAGTGTTCGTGCTCGAGCCGGCCGCTCGGTCCCGATGACCGAGTCGAGACGGTGCGGGCCGAGGAGCGCCCGGTGGCGTGGCAGCGCGATGCCGGCGTCGGCAACCACCCACCGGGGCCGGGAACCGGAGGGGGCGCCCACCCACGCCTGGTGCACGACGACGGCGCCCCGGGTGGAGAAGAGCGCGTCCCGCGCTGCATCGCAGCGGTAGACCGCCTCCGCACGAGGCAACTGACCGCCGACGGGCACGGGCTCCTTGCTCCACACGCCGAGCAGCGGGCGGGTGCCCGGAAGGTGCGGGTCCCGGACCAGCGCGACGAAACCCCGCCGGGGCTCAGTCCGTGCCTCCTCGAAGTCACCCAGGGCGAGCCGCGCAGCGAGCGCTCGCCGGGTCACCCACACCAGGGCGGCCACCCCCAGGAAGTCGACGCCGAGGACGACAGAGCCGGATGTTCGTGCGGCCGCGCAGCCCACGGTGACGGCGAAGGTCGCCGCGGCCCAGGCCAGCCATCGGTCGCGTTCCTCGTTGACCGCCGCGCGGAGAACCCTGCCGACCTTGGGGGCGGCACGGGCGCGGGCGGGACGGTCCGCCGGGGCCGCCGGGGCCGCCGGGGCCGCCGCGTCCGGTGACTTCCCGGCGACCGGACGCGTCTCACCTTCCACGACCAGACTGCGGTTCACCCGGCGGTAGCGGATGGACGAGGTATTGGGCACGAATACCCCGGCGGCGAACCCGCAGAGCCCGACGGCCCCCATCGCAGGGCCACCGACGAACGTCGCGAAGGCCAGGACCACGAGCGCGAGCTGCGCCAGCCGGCCGCCGGGCGGGACGGACGCGCCGTCCAGCCACGGCCGGATGGCCTCGACATACGCCACTGCCTCGAGGCAGGCCAGCACCGCGAAGACGACGAACAGCTCGAGGGCCTGACCCACCGAGCCGGCGGAAGCGACCAGCGCCGCAGACGCGGCGAGGGCTCCGGCCCCGCAGGCCAGGGACACGGAGAAACTGCCCATGGGAGTGGCCCGGTCCTGGCCGGGGGACGCTGGGGTGGCGCTCACGCTTCGCATGGTCCCACGGGCTCCTCGCCGGCCGGTGCAGCTCTTGGGTGGGTACGTTGCACCCATGGTGGCTCTCAGGGCGGGACGGCGCGACTCTTGGCGCGCGCGAGTCATCTCCCGAGGACCCGACCCGTTGCTCGTGGTCGAGCTGCTTCAGAGCGCCAAGGCTGCGCTCGCTGGAGTCCTCGCGTGGGTGATAGCCCTCGACGTGCTCGGGCTGGAACAGCCGTTCCTCGCGCCGTGGGCGGCGGTGCTGGTGGTGCAGGCGACGGTCTTCCGGACGGTCTCGCGGGGTGGTCCTCGTGAACCTGCTCGTCTGGCCACCTCTGCGCGACCGCGCTGCCTGGGCACGTGCCGACGAGCTCTCCACCGAAGCGCTGCCTGGGTCGGCCTGGTATGAATACGGTGGCCTCCTCGTCAACCTCCGCAACGTGGTGAGCTCCCTGGCGAAGCTGACCGAATGGAGCATGGGCTCCGCTCGCTCGCCGCGCAGGAGCACGCGCGGTCGTCCCAGCGTCAGGCTCCACACGACTGACCCGCATCGGAAGGGCAACAGATGAAGCTCCAGCGAAGTGTCGAGACCGATGCCTCCCCCGCAGCGGTGTTCGCCTATCTCAGCGACTTCACGAACACCAACGAGTGGGATCCCGGCACCGTCGAGACCACTCGCGTCTCCGGCGACGGCGGAGTCGGCACGACCT
>JBDSXU010000155.1:0-2982 GCA_039926005.1 Marmoricola sp. | reverse complement strand
TACGCGCATGCAGCATGATGCGGGCATGAAACTGCGCCACGAGATCGCCTATGACGCGCCGCTGGCAGACGTCTTCGCGATGCTGTCGGACCCCGCCTTCCGCGAGGTCTCGGCCAAGGCATCGGGGGTGATCTCGGCCGCGGTGACGATCACGCCGAACGGCGAGGGCATCAGCGTCCGGATCGACCAGGTGCAGCCCGTCGAAGGCGTGCCCGGATTCGCCAAGAAGTTCGCCGGCGACACCACCCGAGCGGTGCATCTCGAGGAGTGGGACTCCCCCGCCGGCGGCTCGATCAGCATCGAGACGCCGGGCAAGCCGACCTCCATCATCGGGACGCTGGCCCTGACCGAGGCGGGTGGCCGCACGACCCAGACCCTGGAGGCCGAGGTGAAGGTCAAGGTGCCGCTCATCGGCGGAAAGCTTGAGTCCGTGATGGCCGATCTGGTGGCCACGGGCAGGGGCAAGGAACAAGCGGCCGGCGTGGCGTGGCTGGGAGGTCAGCGGTGAAGAAGGTTTCCGAGGAGCTCAGGTACGACGGGGCCACGCTCGAGCAGGTGTACGAGATGCTCGCGGACCCGACGTTCCGCGAGGAGGTCTGCGACTACCAGCACGTGCTGCGGCGCACGGTCCACGTCGAGCGAGCCGGCAAGGGCATGACGGTCGAGATCAACCAGTTCCAGGCGGCACGAGGCATCCCCGGCTTCGCGAAGAAGTTCGTCGGCGACGAGATCAACATCGTGCAGTCCGAGGACTGGTCGGCACCGGAGAAGGCCAACATCGCGCTAGTCATCCCCGGCAAGCCGGGAGAGATCAAGGGCACCGCGCTGCTCACCCAGGACCCGGACGGGACGACCGAGACCGTGAACCTCACGGTGAAGGTCAACATCCCCCTCGTCGGCGGCAAGATCGAGGGCGTCATCGCCGACCTCCTCAGCAAGGCCCTGCGCGCCGAGCACCACGTCGGCGTCGAATGGATCGCCGGAGCACGCTGACCGGGCACTTCTGCTCCGCCGTACGCCGCTGAGCGGGCACTTCTGCTCCGCCGTACGCCGCTGAGCGGACTACTCGCCGACCCGGCCGTCGATCGACTCACGGAGCAGGTCGGCATGGCCATTGTGGCGGGCGTACTCCTCGAGCATGTGGGCCAGCACCCAGCGGAGGCTGAACTCGCCCCTTGCCAGGCGACCTTGCTCGAGGCGCGAGGTGGCGTCGAGGCCTGCGGGGGAGGCCAGGGCATCGGCCAGGACCCGGTCGGAGGTTGCGATCGCGTCATCGAGGAGGGCGCGCAGCTCCTCGGGTGACTCCTTGGAAGCGGAGTGCCAGTCCCAGTCGCCGTCGGCCTTCCAGTCCACGGACGCCCACGGCTCTGGCTCGGGGTTGCCGGCGAAGACCTGGTTGAACCACCAGTCCTCGACATACGCGAGGTGCTTGAGCAGGCCGCCGAGCGTCATCGACGACGGCTCCAGTCGCTGGTCGAGTTGGGCGGCGTCCAGCCCCTCGGCCTTGTTCCGCACCGTGTCCCGGTGGTAGTCGAGGAAGGTCACGAGGGTCTCGGCCTCGCTGCCGACGTGTGGTGGGTCGGACCGTTCGATCTGGGTCATGGACCGGACCCTAGGGTGCTGGGCGGTCGCTGTCGCCGGAGTTTCGTCGCCGGCTGATCCAGATCGTGAGCGCGAGCAGCGCGAACGGCCCGAACGCGAGCAGGAAGGTCAGCCACTGCTCGACCGGGTGCAGCGGCCCGAGGTGCAGCGGGACCACGACTCAGCCCATGTGCGGGTAGCGGTGGTCCTTGGGCGGCACGAAGGTCTCCTTGATCGACCGCGCCGAGATCCAGCGGGTCAGGTTCCCCGGGGCTCCCGCCTTGTCGTTGGTTCCCGATGCGCGAGCGCCACCGAACGGCTGCTGACCGACGACCGCGCCCGTGGGCTTGTCGTTGATGTAGAAGTTGCCGGCGGCGAAGCGCAGTCGCTCCATCGCCCAGGCCACGGCCTCACGGTCCTGCGAGATCACGGCACCGGTCAGGGCGTACGGCGCGAACGACTCCATCTGGTCTACGACGGCCTCGAACCGGCGGTCGTCGTACACGTGCACGGCGAGGATGGGTCCGAAGTACTCCTCCCTGAAGATCGCGTCCGTCGGGTCGGTCGACTCGATGATCGTGGGTCGCACGAAGTAACCGATCGAGTCGTCGACCTGACCACCCGCGATCACCTCGAGCTTCGAGGAACGCTTGGCCCGCGAGATCGCCTTCTTGTGCTTGGAGAACGCTCGATCGTCGATCACCGCACCCATGAAGTTCGACAGGTCGGTCACGTTGCCCATCGTGAGGTTCTCGGTCTCGGCGACGAGCTGGTCCTTGAGCTTCCTCCACAGCGACGCCGGCACGTAGGCACGCGAGGCAGCCGAGCACTTCTGACCCTGGAACTCGAAGGCGCCGCGGATCATCGCCACCCGCAGCACGTCGATGTCGGCCGAGTGGTGGGCGACGATGAAGTCCTTGCCGCCGGTCTCACCGACGATGCGAGGGTAGGTGCGGTACGTCGAGAGCTGCTCCCCCACCGTCGCCCACAGCTTCTTGAAGGTCGGCGTGGAGCCGGTGAAGTGGATGCCCGCGAGGTCGGGGTGGTGCAGGACCACGTCGGAGACCTCGATGCCGTCACCCGGAAGCATGTTGATGACACCGGGCGGCAGCCCCGCCTCCTCGAGCAGCTCCATGGTCAGGTGCGCGGCGAGCTGTTGGGTCGGCGAGGGCTTCCAGATCACGGTGTTGCCCATCAGGGCGGGAGCAGTCGGCAGGTTGCCCGCGATCGCGGTGAAGTTGAACGGCGTGATCGCGTAGACGAAACCCTCGAGGGGCCGGTGGTCGGTGCGGTTCCACACTCCAGGGCTGTTCGCGATCGGCTGCTCCGCCAGGATCCCGCGGGCGTAGTGGACGTTGAAGCGCCAGAAGTCGATCAGCTCGCAGGCCGCGTCGATCTCAG
>JBDSXU010000154.1:0-3605 GCA_039926005.1 Marmoricola sp. | reverse complement strand
CAGGCCGACCAGCTCGAGCATCTCGGAGGCCCGAGCACGGCGTGCGGTGGTGTCGATGCCGCGCAGCTTGAGTCCGAAGGCGACGTTGTCGACCACGGTGAGGTGCGGGAACAGGCTGTAGGCCTGGAAGACCATCCCCATGTCGCGCTTGTTCGCCGGCACTCCGCCCAGGTCGCGGCCGCCCACCGAGACGCTCCCAGCGGTGGCTTCGTCGAGGCCTGCCAGGATCCTCAGCGCCGTGGTCTTGCCACACCCAGAGGGACCGAGCAGCGCGACCAGCTCGCCGGGCTTGATCTCGAGCGTCAGACCGTCGAGCGCACGCACGTCGCCGTAGACCCGGGTGAGGTCCTTCAGCTCGACAGCGAGGCTTTCCCCGCCCGGCCCGGCTTCCGCCAGGGGCTTGGTCGTGGGCATGGACATGCTCAGCCTCCTTGCATCTGCGGGGTGGTGAGGGCCGCCATGACCGCCTTGTCCTCGAGGCCGGAGCCCGTGGTCTTGTGACGACGACGACGGGTGACGAACGCAAGTGTCGAGAGGAGCACGAAGCCGAACAGCAGGGTGGCCAGCGACGCCGCGACCGAGGTCGTCCCGCTGGTCTGGCTGATCTGGACGATGACGACCTGCAGGTTCTGGTAGCCGCTGAGCGAGGCGATGGTGTACTCCCCCAGCACGACGGCGATGGAGATGAAGGCGGCCGAGAGGATGCCACTCCAGATGTTGGGCACCACGATGCGCAGGATCGTGGTGCGCCAGCTCGCCCCCAGCGACCGCGCCGCCTCCGAAAGGGTCTGCAGGTCGATCGCGTCGAGGGCCGCATCGATGGACCGGTACGCATAGGGCAGCACGAGCACCGTGTAGACGAAGGTCAGGGTCAGCGCGGACTCACCCAGGAAGTAGGTCACCCAGAGGTAGACGTCCTTGAGCCCCACCACGATCACCAGGGCCGGGATCGTGAGGGGCAACAGGCACAGGAAGCTGACCATCCCCCTGGCCCACGGCGCTCGCAGTCTCACCCAGATCATGGTGGGCACGAGGGTCACCAGCATCAGCACCACGGTGAACGCCGCCAGCAGGAGCGAGATGAGGATGGCGTGGAAGAGCTGGTCGTCCTGGACGAGGCTCTTCCACGCATCGAGTGTGCGACCGCCATTGATCAGGTCGCGGGTGCTGAAGTCGGCCATCGCATAGAGCGGGAACAAGAAGAACAGCCCGAACAGCAGCATGGCCAAGCCACGCAGGGCCCTGACCACCGGGCCAGGGCGTCTCACTGCAGCCACCGAGACGTACGGCGGAGCAGGATGTTGTAGGCGACCATCACGATCGCCACCACCACCACCATCTCCACCGCCAGGGCGAAGCCGAAGCCCTCCTGCCCGAGCACGACCTCACTGGTGAGGGCGGCTCTGATGAGCAGCGGCACGATGATCTGCCCCTGGCTGATCAGCGCCGCAGCCGTGGCATAGGCGGCGAACGCGTTGGCGAAGAGCAGCAACGTCGACCCGAGGAAGGCCGGTGTCAGCAAGGGGATCGCCACCTGTCGCCAGTACTGCCAGGTCGTCGCGCCGAGGCTCACCGCCGCCTCGCGCCACTGCTCGCGTAGGCCTTCGAGCGCCGGCAGGAAGACAATCACCATCAGCGGGATCTGGAAATAGCTGTAGACCACGATGAGCCCGCTCATGTCATAGATCCAACCGGAGGCCGTCAGGTCCAGGCCGAGGTGGGCCTTCGCCCACAAGGTGAGCACCCCGTTGAACCCGACGGTCGCCAGGAAGGCGAACGCCAGGGCCACCCCGCCGAACTGCGCGAGCACGCTGCACACCGAGACCACCATCCGGCGCACCAGCGAGTCCGGGGGCCGACTGGAGATCAGGTAGGCCAGGAGTGCTCCGAGGAACGCGCCGATGACAGCTGTGGACGCCGAGAGCAACACGCTCTTCCACAGTGCGCGCAGGGCGGTCCCGGTGAACAGCGCACTGATCCGGTCGAAGGTGACGCCGCCGTCGGAGTAGACCGACTTCACCACGACCGTGAGTGTCGGGATCGCGAGGAAGATGAAGACGAGCGTGAGGAACGGCACCAGCGGCAGGCCCTCACGGACTCTGCGACTGATGCCGTTCCTGGCCATACCCGTGTTGCTGACCGAGGTCAGCCGATCGCCTTGGCCCAGTTGTCCGAGAGGTACTTCGTGGCCTTGGCGCTCTGCTCCTCGCTGATCACCGTCGGCTCACCCTCGACCTTCGGCAGCGCGTCGTAGGCGGCCTTGTCGATCGTGCCCGCCTTGACCATCGCATCCGCGCGCACCGGTCGGGCACCACCGGCAAGCCACAGGTTCTGGCCGGCGTCGCTGTAGAGGTACTCCTCCCACAGCCGCGCGGCGGCCGGGTGCGGACCGTCCTTGTTGATGGCCTGGAAGTAGTAGCCCGCGACCGGCTTGCCGGCGGGGACGACCACCTTCCAGGACGGCACCTTCGCGGTCTCGGCGGCGTTGAGGTAGTCCCAGTCGAGGACGACGGGGGTCTGCCCTGACTCGACGGTGGCCGGGGTGGCGTTGACCGGGATGAAGTTGCCGGCGTCCTTGAGCTTCTTGAAGAAGTTCACGCCGGGCGCGACATCGTCGGCCGAGCCTCGCTGGGAGAGAGAGACCATCACGACACCGGAGAAGGCGGCGCCGGCCTGGGTCGGGTCACCGTTGAGAGCGACCTTCCCCTTGTAGGCGGGCTTGAGGAGGTCCTCGACCTTGGTCACCTCGGGGACCTTCTTGGAGTCGTAGCCGATCGACATGTAGCCGCCGTAGTCGTTGACCCAGGCGCCGTCGGGGTCCTTGTACTGCGCGGGGATCTCATCGAAGGTGGCGACCTTGTAGGGAGCGAACATCGACTTGTTGGCCAGAGCCACGGACTGCCCGAGATCGAAGACATCGGGCGCGCTGGACTTGCCCTTCTGCTGTTTGGCGGCGTTGATCTCGTCCTGGCTGGCCCCGTCGGGCTGGGCCGAGGTGATCTTGATGCCGTACTTGTCCTCGAAGCCCTTGATGATGTTGCCGTAGTTGGCCCAGGTGGGCGGCAGTGCGATGACGTTGAGCTTGCCCTCCTTCTTGGCGGCCTTCACCAGGGCGGACATGCCGCCGAGGTCGGCTGCCGAGGTAGCGGACGAGGCCTTGGTCGACGACTCGTCACTCTTGGCGGGCGGGGAACAGGCGGCCAGTGGTCCGACCACCAGCGCAGCAGCGGCTGAAACAGCGAGAATCCGTGAGCTCTTCATGAATGGAACCTTCCGGTGAGCAAGAAGCCAGACTGGGACGCGACTGTTGCCGCGCGGCGTCACTGAGGTGAACGTAACGCCGCGACCCCGTTGCGACGAGCAACCTCGCGGTGCGGCGGCTCGCGCGTCGGCAGCGTCCGAACCGAATGCCCCGGTCAGTCACGAATTCGCCGGCACCGAGCCAGGCATCCAGATCACGCCGGCGTTCGAGCCCTCCCGCTGGGTGCTGAGCCACGGGGGCCGTCCGGGCCGTGGAACGAGACGGCCGCCCGGCCGCGGGGTGGGTCCTGCTGGGGCGTCGAGGTGAAGCCGGGTGGATGACTGACGGTGAGGTGTGGTTATGC
>JBDSXU010000153.1:0-3945 GCA_039926005.1 Marmoricola sp. | reverse complement strand
GGAACGTCGCCGCGGTGCGGCCGTTCATGAACAACATGCGACACATCCCGGTCAACCGGGAGGCACCGGTGCACGCCTTCCTGCGATCGCGGCGGATGCTGGAGCAGGGCGAGGCCATCGGCGGCTTTCCGGAGGCCGGGATCTCCTTCTCCTACACGGTGCGGCCGTTGATGCGCGGCTTCATGGCGCTGGCGCAGCAGACCGGTGCCCCCGTCGTACCCCTGGCAGGCTGGGGTGCCCAACGCATCTTCTCCGTGGGTGAGCCCGCGCCGCCGCTGGACCTGACCCGCGGACGACGGATCGACCTCGCCTTCGGACCCCAGATCCACGTCGCGCCCGGCGACGACCTCACCGAGCGGACCCAGGAGCTCGGGCACGCCCTGACCGGGCTGCTCGAGGGGGTCCAGCTCCTGCCACACCACCGGCCGCGTCCCGGTGAGGTGGCCACGTGGTACCCCCAGCACCTCGGGGGTCATGCGCCGACCCGTCAGCGCGCCGTCCAGGGGCTCGACGTGGTGCCGTTCAACGCCGTCACCCCGACGTGGGGCCCCGACCTCGATGCCTACGACTCACCGCCCCCACCGGATCGACCAACACGTTGAGCCGCGACGAGACCGGCCGCCAGGCGAGGAGCAGGGGCAGGCAGATCGCAGCGACCGTGGTGAGCACCCACGCGAGCGGCATGTGGTCGGTGGCCCAGCCGGGGAAACCGGCGAACTCCGCACCGAGCACCACGAAGCCGTGGAACAGGTAGACGACCAGCGTGGCCCCACCCAGCGCCGTGAACCAGGTCTTGGTCCTAGGCACGACGGAGAAGAAAGCGAAGGCGCCGACCAGCCCCGTGATGAGGAGTGACATCCGGATGGTGATCGCGCGCAGGTTGTTCGGGTCCAGGGCGTCGTAGCGGGTGCGGTAGTAGAACCACTCGGTCTCGACCCAACCCCCGGAGAACTTCGCGAGCACGAAGAGCGCGATCAGCACCGCGATGCCGTACCACCGCGCTCGCCGCGTGCGGAGCAGGTTCCAGTGACCGTCGTGCATCTTCAGCCCGAGCACGAAGAACGGCAGCAGGCCGAAGATCCGGGCGTTGTCGAGGAGGTCGTTGGAATAGAGACCGGCGAGGAGGCTGATCGCGACCGCGACGACGACCTTGCCCGGCATCCGCTTGAAGATCGGGGTCATCAGCCGCCAGAAGAACATCGCGGCGAGGTACCACATCGGCCAGTGCGGGTTGGCCCACAGCAGCTTGAAGTCGACCCCGCCGACCTCGTGCCGGTAGAGGGCGTAGACACCCTCGAAGACCACGTAGGGCAGCGCCACCGTGGTGAGCAGCGACAACATGCGCCCGCGGGTCCACTCGAAGGATTTCGAGAGATAGCCGGTGACGATCACGAACGCAGGTATGTGCCAGGCGTAGAGGAAGTCGTAGGTCCAGCTGTCCAGCCCGTTGTCGGCGGGAAGCAGCGTCCACGAGTGCCCGATCACGACCAGGACGACCAGTGCCATCTTGGCGTTGTCGAACCACGGATCGCGCAGTTTCACAGGAGTGGACGCGGGACTCGTGTCTGGAGGAGCGGCTGCGTCGTGCACGGCCACAAACTACCGGCCCGGGCGAGTCCCTAGAATCCGGAGCATGTCGCAGACCCCAGGGTTGCCTCGCCGCCAGCGGGTGGCGGCGTACGCCGTGATCGTGCGCGAGGCAGAGATCCTGCTCGCCCGGATCGCACCCTCGATCGCCGGGACCGAGCAGTGGACGCTGCCCGGAGGTGGCATCGACTTCGGTGAACACCCCGACGACGCCGTCGTCCGTGAGGTCCACGAGGAGACCGGCCTGGACTGCGAGCTCGGTGCGCCGATCTGGATCGGCTCGGCCCACCGCGTCTTCGACGAGGGTGGTCACGGCGAGATCGAGGCCTCGGAGTTGCATTCCGTTCGGATCGTCTACGACGCCTGGGTGGCCGCCGATGCCCCCCGGCCCCGGGTCGTCGAGGTGGACGGGTCGACGGTCGACGCGCGCTGGCACCCGGTGGCGGACGTCGAGACCGGCCGGGTGCCGACCGTGCCGATGGTGCGTCAGGCGCTCGCGCACCATCGCCCGCCCAGGAGACAGCGGCTCGCGGCGTACGCCCTGGTGCTGCGCGACCACGCGGTGCTGTTGACCCGCAACTCCGCGCGCGGCCCCCGTCCCGGGATCTGGACCCTGCCGGGCGGTGGGGTGGATCATGGCGAGCCACCTGCCGTTGCGGTCGCGCGTGAGGTGCGCGAGGAGACCGGACTGGTGGCGACGGTCGGCGAGCTCCTCGGCGTGCACGACGAGCACTTCACCGGGGTCGCGCCGCACGGCCGAGAGGAGGACTTCCACGGGGTCCACCTGGTGTTCGCGGCCACGGTCGTTCAGGGTGAACCCGAGGTGCAGGAGACCGCAGGCACCACCGACGCGGCGGCCTGGTTCCCCCTGGCCGACCTGGGGTCCGAGGACCTCCCGGTGTCCGAGGTGGTCACCGCCGCGCTCGGGCTGCGCCCAGGTCGATAGATTTGTCCCATGAGCTTCGAGCCGTGGTGACCGACGGACTGGTCGACGCGTTGCGGCGCAAGGGGATCACCGACGTCGACGACTCGACCCTGGCCCGGTCGCTCTACGCCAGTGACGCGAGCATCTACCGGATCCCACCGCGGGTGGTCGTCCGGCCGCGTGACACCGACGAGCTCGCCGCCACCCTCGGGGTGGCCCGGGAGACGGGGGTGCCGCTCACGATGCGCGGCGCCGGCACCTCGATCGCCGGCAACGCGATCGGCGCCGGCATCGTGGTGGACACCAGCAAGCACCTCAACAAGGTCCTCGCGCTGGACCGGGAGGCCCGGACCGCGCTGGTGCAGCCAGGGGTCGTGCACGCGCAGCTCCAGCGCCAGGCCGTACCCGTGGGCCTGAGGTTCGGTCCGGACCCTTCCACCCACACCCGCTGCACCATCGGCGGGATGATCGGGAACAACGCGTGCGGCTCCCGAGCCCTGGGCTACGGGCGGACCGTCGACAACGTCGAGGCGCTCACCGTGCTGCTCGCTGACGGCACCGTGGGTCGGGCCTCCAGGAGTGGTTTCGAGACACTCGCCACCCCTCGCTCCTCAACCACCGAGAAGCCCTCGACCATCGAGGGTGAGCTGCACGCGCTCGTAGACTCCCACCTCGACGTGGTGCGCACCGAGTTCGGCCGCTTCGGGCGCCAGGTCTCCGGCTACTCCTTCGAGCACCTGCTGCCCGAGAAGGGCCGGCGCTTCGATCGGTTCCTGGTCGGCACCGAAGGCACCCTCGCGGTCGTCCTCGACGCGACGGTGCGTCTGGTCGAGGACGCCCCGTTCCGTGCCCTGGCCGTGCTCGGCTACCCGACGATGGCCGATGCCGCGGATGCCGTACCCGCACTTCTGGAGCACCCCCTCGTCGCCTGCGAGGGCCTGGACCAGCGCATCGCCGGCATGGTCAAGAGCCACCCCGAGCTGCCAGAGGGCGGCGGCTGGTTGTTCGCCGAGGTCACGGCCTCGACCCGCGGGGAGGCCGAGGCACTCGCGAACGAGGTGGCTCGAGCAGCCGGGGTCCCGCACCGCATCGTCACCGACACCGACGAGCAGCTGGCACTGTGGCGGATCCGCGAGGACGGTGCCGGTCTGGCCGCCCGCTCGTTGAGCCGGCCGGCCCAGGCCGGCTGGGAGGACGCCGCCGTCCCACCGAGGAAGCTCGGCGCCTACCTGCGTGACTTCGACGCCCTGCTGAGGCAGAGCAACCTGGACGGCGTTCCCTACGGGCACTTCGGTGACGGCTGCGTCCACGTGCGCATCAACTTCAAGCTCGAGGATGCGGGGGGTCGGGGGAGGTATCGCAAGTTCGTGGAGCAGGCTGCTGACCTGGTGGCGTCCTACGGCGGCTCGATGTCCGGGGAGCACGGCGACGGG